>JAYVYN010000141.1:0-2565 GCA_043784265.1 Gammaproteobacteria bacterium
GGATTCAAAGCCAACAGAAAGTCATAAAGACTGCTGCCGAATCTAGCCAGCCAAGGGCTACATTTTACGACGCTATCAAATTCATCACCGTGTAATACAACATACGCCGTCCGCCTGCTCATGATTACCGGGCACAAAAATAACTTTAGTATCGTGCTTTGCTTTGCCCAAAATGGTCCGCAGCACATTGTTATGCGACTGCGGCCAATACATGCTCTTCTGCATGCTCCAGACATCGATAATGTCGCCCACCAAAAATAGTGTATCCATCTCAACGTGATGCAAGAAATCAAGCAGCTGATCCGCGCTACAACCCTTGAAGCCCAGATGAATATCCGAGATAAAGACGGTCCGCATTCGCAGAGGCGGGGATGTATTGCCGTTGACCATGCCCGCTAGGATGGCGTTATGTTGTTACCAACGCGTGACTAACAGAATAAGATTTGTTCACAAACTAACCACTTAGGCGTGAAACGTCACGTGGAACAATACGATATGACTTATTCTTTAGATCACGGCAGCGACAACCCGGTCATAAAAAGGCTGAACCTACCCCTTAAACACACAACCCTCATGGGTCAACAACCAGCGCTTACGCTCAATCCCTCCTCCATACCCCGTCAAAGTCCCATTAGCTCCAATGACCCGGTGACAGGGCACAATGATCGAAATAGGATTGCTCCCATTGGCAAGTCCCACGGCGCGCGCAGCACCTGAATTACCGATGCGTTTTGCAAGGCCGCCATAGCTCCAGGTTTCCCCAAAAGGAATTTTCAACAACGACCGCCAAACGGTTCGCTGGAATGCGGTGCCCTCAGAATGAAGTGGCACGTCAAAGTCACGACGCTTGCCGGCGAAATACTCGCGCAATTGCTTCAAAACTAACGGCAATGGACCCGCCATAGCATCTAGCACCGCGTGACCGACTTTAAGCGCCTGATCCGGTTCATTCTTCATATACAAACCCGTCAGCGATTTGCCGTCAGAATGAAGCGTCAGTGGCCCAATGGGACTCTCGCATACCGCGTAATACAACATAGAATTTCTCCCGCTACTCACGCTAATTGCCACAAATAATGCGCCGCATACGCCCGCCACGGTCGCCACGCTTCAGCGCGCGTCCGAAGTGTTTTTTCCGTCAATCGCGAGCTTTTTAGTAATACCAAATCACCACTAGGAAAAGCATCCGGCCAACTAAGGGCACGCATCGCGATGTACTGTGCCGTCCATGGACCAATACCCGGCACGCGTTCCAGCGCGTCAATTTCAGCCTCAACATCAGCGACATAAGCTAAAGTAATTTCTCTCGTGAGCAACGCGTGCGCCAACGCGATTATAGATTTCGCGCGATCCCCCACAATGCCCAGCGAAGTAATGGCACTCAAGTTGGCTTTTGCCATATTTTCAACCGACGGTGTCAATCGATTCAATTCTGGATAAGGAGTCTCAACGCTCGCGCCAAAATCTTTTGCCCAACGCCCCGCAAGAGTACTGGCGCCTTTGACGGATACCTGCTGACCGAGAATCACACGTACCGCCACTTCAAACCCGTCGAAGCAACCCGGCACCCGCAAACCCGGAATCTGACCAACAATGTTCTTAAGCATCGGATCTTGGCTTAAGTGCGCACTCACTGCATCGGGGTACGCACCCAAATCAAACAACTGTTTAACCTGCGCGATCACCGCACCGATGACGGGAGCAAGCGAGGCGGACATTTCAAGCTGTAGCGCATGACGTGATTCGTGCATAGAGACCGCAATCCAACCTGCGCTCTCGCCTAAGCTGACGGTACGCCGATAATGTGTTGCATCGACACTCTCCACCCCAGGAATTCCCCGCAATTTTAAATAACTTAGGCAGCAATCCCACGCAAAAGGCGGCCTAAACTCAAGCTCTACTCGCACGCCCACATCAGGCGGCAACAGGGCGTTAGCAGTCATAACGGTGTTAGCCTTGCCGCGCAAATCACGTGGACTTAAACCATATCGAGTCTTAAATAGCGCATTGAAACGACGCACGCTCGCAAAGCCACTCGCAAATGCGATTTGCGTCTGGTTAAGCGTGGTATCGCGCAATAAACGCTTAGCCAACAATAGCCGATAGGTTTGCGCTAACTCAATCGGCGATACGCCCAACTCTAATTCGGTTATGCGGCGCAGATGACGATCACTGACCCCCAAACTTGCCGCCAACTCACCCACCCGCTCGCTGGATAAGGCATGACGCTCAATTCCAGCAACGACCGCACCCACCCGACGGCTTACGGCATCAATAGGACTTGAGTGCGGAGCTCGCTCTGGACGACAACGCAAACAAGGCCTAAAGCCTTTCGCCTCAGCGGCTGCCGCGCTCTTATAAAAACTCATATTTTCCCGCTTCGCCGGACGAGCCGGACAAATCGGTCGGCAATAAATTCGAGTCGACGCTATGCCGACAAAAAAACGCCCGTCAAATCGGCGATCACGAGCACGCACCGCACGGAAATAGGCATCATTATCTAACAACATTTGCGGAGCATAGCCAATCCAACTAAGGATTACTCGCCGTTTTCGGACATGCAAT
>JAYVYN010000142.1:0-14414 GCA_043784265.1 Gammaproteobacteria bacterium
TCCCGCCGCTGCCGACTTCACGCTCGCGCGGCTCGCCCGGCTCGATGGCAGTGCCAGCGGCGAATACGCGCAAGACGTCGCCAACGACATCCGCCAATCTATGCAATTGCACGCCAGCGTGTTCCGCACCCAAAAGGCGATGGACGCGGGCGTGGTCGAGATCAAGGCACTCGCCGAACGCGTGAAAACCATCCACCTCGCCGACAAGAGCAAGGTGTTTAACACCGCGCGCATCGAAGCCCTCGAGGTCGACAACCTGATCGAAGCCGCGATGGCAACGATGATTTCGGCGGCCGCGCGCCATGAGAGCCGCGGCGCCCACACGGTGGACGAATACGGCAACACCGCCGCGCACCCGAACGGCCGCAACGACGAGGTTTGGATGAAGCATTCGCTTTGGTACAGCGAGGGCAATCGAATGGACTACAAGCCGGTCAACCTGAAGCCCCTGACGGTGGACTCGATCCCGCCCGTCGTGCGCACCTTCTGACCCCGCCGGCTCGAATTTACGAAAGATATGTCATGACCAAGCGCGTGTTCCAGATCTACCGCTACGACCCCGATACCGATGCGAAGCCGCGCATGCAGACGCTCGAGGTCGAGCTCGACGGCAACGAGCGCATGCTGCTCGATGCGCTGAACAAGCTCAAGGCAGTCGACCCGTCATTGAGCTTTCGCCGCTCGTGCCGCGAAGGCGTGTGCGGGTCGGACGCGATGAACATCAACGGAAAAAACGGTCTCGCGTGCCTGACCAACATGCGCACGCTGCCCGATGTGATCGTGCTCAAGCCGCTGCCCGGCCTGCCGGTGATCCGTGACCTGATTAGTGCGTCGACAGCGCGTCTTGAACTACCTTCACTGAACTCAGCCGATACGACTAGCCGCGTGTCGAAAGGAATGCCGTTTTGTTTCAGTGCACGTTGATACCCCTCGCAGCGCTGCCCAATCTCGGGCAAATCAGGATCGCCAAAGAAGGCAATGCGCCGACGCCCGGTCTCTATTAAGTGCTGGGTAGCTAACAATCCGCCCGTGATATTGTCGCTGCCAATAGTGCAATAGATTTGCCTTGGCAGACGTGCGCCCCAAACCACGATGGGCACTTTACGAACTGCCAACTGGTTGAGCTGATCATGATGGTGCCATTGGCCGATCAGAATCACGCCGATGACTCTCCCGGAAGCTTCCAGTTCGGCGGCCAGATCAAGCCTTTCGGCATCAACACGCGAGAGCAGCATGTCATAGCCCTGATCCGTAAGCGCATCAGACAGACTCCCCAACATACTGACAAAGAACGGATCGGAAATGTGCTGGCGCGTGCGAGCATCATAGGGCACGACCACTGCAACGGTGCGACTATGCTGTAGGCGTAGGTTGCGCGCCCCAATATTAATCGAGTAATTGTGCGAGCGGGCAAGTTCAGCGATGCGAGTGCGCGTCTCCTTGTTAACTAGGGTGCTGTGGCTGAGCGCGCGCGACACCGTAGAGGTGGATACGCCCGCGAGACGTGCGATATCTTGCATTTGCAAACGCCGGTCAGAAGGAGGTATTCGCGCCACGGCTTTTTTGACTAGTTTTCGTTTGTGGGTGCGTGCCATATGCGTACCGACACCTTACCTAAAAAGAGGATTTTTATCCGAAAAAAAAATCTGGGTGAGCACAACAAAGCCTGATAACTTCCGTCGTTACCGCATCGGCCGGTCAATAACTTACAACTCGGACTTGCTGTTTACAACCTGTTCAATACATTCTCAGATCCAGCTGCTGCTGTGTTCATTGGCGGAAGTAACAATACGCTGGTCAATGCCGGGGTTGCCCAGGGCGTTGGTGTGAAGGCTTCGGTCAAGCTTAGCTCCTAAGCTTAAGTCGCTAGCTCGCGTGCGGGTCTTCACGCGCGAGCTTATTTCTCGGGTCGGTGCAGTGGTTTATCATGCTTCCTAGGACAGACGAATGACTACGAATAATTCTGAGCAGTCAGCGCGTAAAATCCGCTCCATTCTGATTGTTGGTGGGGGTTCGGCGGGTGGATGACGGCAGCAGCCTTAAGCCAAACGCTGAACCACAGGTGCATAATTACCCTGATCGAATCAGAGGAGATCGGTACGGTCGGTGTTGATGAGGCGACGATCCCGACTCTCAAGTTATTTAATCAGGTGCTGGGGCTTGATGATAATGACTTCGTCAAAGCGGCTCAAGGTTCGTTTAAACTCGGAATTCAATTTGTCGATTGGGCGAAATCCGGGCACCGCAAGAAGCCGTGGAACAAGAACGTTATTGCAGTCGGTCTTTCCAGTGGCTTCATGGAGCCGCTGTGGAGGCACTGTGCCAACCTGAGCATACCCGACACGCTTCAGTTCCTGATTGATCATTTCCGAAAGTTTGGCCGCCTGATTGCGCGTGGCATGGATCTGTTCGACCCGGCATCCTGGACGGCAGTGCATATTGGCCAGCTTAACATCCCCGAACGACCCGATCCGCTGATCGATTTTCACGATGTTAACAGCACGGAATGTTTGTAGAAGTTGCATGTGGCCATGCACGCCGCGGCCAAGACCATGCCCACACATCAGGCGTATATAGATCAGAACTGCAAGGCGGTCTGAACGTCTGTAGCTGGGTGGGTTAGAATCCCGGCAAGACAAGCGATCCAGGAGCGGCTAACTTGAAACCACAACGAAATGAGGCGTGCCGCTGCGGTAGCGGGCGGAAATTTAAACATTGCTGCGGCCGCATTGGTGTGTCAAATAATTCACAAAGCCAACCGGTGGTTGGCGCTTCATCTATCGAAATCAATCAGTTAGTCAGTTTTATCAATAGTGGCCGTTTTGCTCATGCGGAGATTGCTGCGCGTTCGCTGACTGATCGGGATCCGGCATCTGGATTCGCGTGGAAAATGCTTGGAATCGCGCAATCGCAACAGAATAAAAATCCATTGGATGCTATGCGTGCCGCAGTAGCGCTTTTACCGCAGGATGCGCAGGTACGTTATCAGTTAGGGTGTGTCTTATATGGACTAGGTCGGCTCGATGAAGCGGCCGCGAGTCATTGGGAAGCTGTGCAAATAAATCCAAAATATGCCGTCGCTTTTAGCGCGCTGGGCCGTGTATTGACGGATCAAGGGCGGTTCAGCGATGCGGCGGAGAGTTATAGGCGCGCCCTGATGGCAAACCCGAGCGATGCGCAGACACATCTGGCCTTGGCTAGGTTGCTTCGTACCTATAACCGGCTCGATGATGCTGAAGGCTTGTGTCGCCGAGCGCTTCAACTTGTACCGCAGTTTGCACAGGCGCATGTATTTTTAGGGGACCTGGTAGCCGATCGCGGTCAGTTTCTGGCGGCCGAGGGTTTTTACCGAGAGGCACTTGCTATTCAGCCTGATTTGGCCGAGGCGTGGATTGGTTTGGGGCGCTATCGTTCCGCTTTAGATAATGGTACGGAATGGTTGGTCCATGCACAACGGGTCGGCAAAACGCAATTGCCCTTGCACAGTGCTGTGGATATTCGCTTGATGATAGGCAAACATTTCGATGAAACGGGTGACTATGATCAGGCTTTCGCGAGTATCACCGAGGCCAATGAGCTGACCAAGAGCTACGGCTTAAAGTTTGATCGCGAGCGCGCGACCTCGCAGGTTGACAAGATAATTAAAACCTATGATAGATCATGGTTAAGCGCGAATACGGACGGCGACGACTCCGATCGTCCGATATTTATTGTAGGTATGCCGCGCAGTGGCACTGGCTTGACGGAGCATATTTTGGCTGCGCATCCGCAGGTTTTTGGTGCGGGTGAGAACGCATTTTGGCTGGGAGCCACAGCTAGTTATGAAGAGGCTGCCTCCAACGGCGCGCCGTTGCCCGATTTTAAAACAAAAATGTCTAGCGAGTACCTTGCTTTATTGCAACGAATTTCGAAGGATGCAGCTCGCGTCACTAACTCTCTGCCGAGCAATTATTTAGTGTTAGGGTTAATTCATGCAGCACTGCCTGGGGCGCGTATTGTTCATTTGCAACGTTATCCGTTAGATACCTGCCTATCGATTTATCGACATAATTTTTTGACGGCGTACGCGTACGCGGCGGATTTAGGGAATATTGCACATCAGTATGAGCAGTATTTGAGATTAATGGATCATTGGCGGGCGGTTTTGCCGCCTGGCGTACTGATGGAAATATCCTATGAGTCGTTGGTACAGGATCACGGGACTTGTAGCCAAAAAATATTGGAATTTGTCGGACTGCCGTGGGATTCGCATTGTCTTAATTTCCATGAAAATGATCGGGCCGTTTTGACTGCTAGCAATTGGCAGTTTCGGCAGAAAATGCATGCAACGTCGGTCTCTCGCTGGCGTCATTACGATAAATTTTTGGATCCCTTGAAACGCTTATTGGATACAACCATCTCACGCTAGGTATGGTCGATTACACTGCTCGCCATTAGTGGGAAAAAGACTTAAGGTTCTGGGACGAGCAGTGCATGTTAGAGGCCACGAAAGCTTTAGCAAGGGCGGCCGAGCTTGCCCCTGACAATGCCGAAATCGCACTCGACTATGCTCAAACTTGTTATGCTTCGGGGACGCCTGCTGCCAGCCTTTTCTTTAAATTATTGAAGCGCGATTCGAATCACTTAGGAGTCTTACGCGAGTTGGCTGCGGCGTTAGCGGCGGAAGATCAGCAGGAGCAAGCCGAGCAAATGCTGGAGCAAGGCCTCGATTTGCGTTCAGATTGGTTGGAGGGTCATCAGAATTTGGCCAATCTGCGGTTTACCGCAGGTGCCAAGGGCGATTTTGCTCGTAGTTATGCCGCCGCGTGTCGTGTGCGGCCCAATAATTTAGCGCTACGAATGGCCTGGTTTTACACGCTAGCTACCCTGCGTGACTGGCCGGCGGCACTCAAAATTTTAGATGAAGAGCAAGTGCATTTTGCAACCGCCCGGTCGCAAATTTGGGTAGGTTATACGTGGCCTGCAAGTCGGGTGCGACCAAAGAGACAGACCTTCTTTTGCAGCAAACCGAATCTATCCAAGACGCTGAACTAGATATTTTTCGCATTCGCTATTTTTTCTCACAGGCCGAATTGACCTTGCCGATAGGGTCGCCACACAAACTTAACTTGGATTTAAAGCCCTATACCGAAATCCAGCCGAAACCCGGGCGCCTGGTTTTATTTCCGTCTATGATGTGGCACTCGACGGTCACTTTCGAAGATGGCGAGCGTTTGGTGGTGGCTTTTGACGTGCGCTTGACCGGTTGATTATTTGATTGGCAAACAGCGCCGTCAGGCGACCAGGCTCTGTACTTTGGATCGGGCATGCATAAATTCGGCAAGCTCACTAGCTGCCATGGCGGGCGCAAACAGAAGCCCTTGCATCGCGTTGCATCCGGCTGTCTCTAAAAAGCGCATTTGTTCCGGTAGTTCCACGCCCTCGGCAATGACCTGTATGCTGGTTGCTATACCCATTCCTATCAAGGCGCGCACCAAAGATTTTACTTGATCGTTGTCGGCGAGTCCGGCGACACAGGCGCTATCAATTTTAAGTACCGAAACTGGCAAATTGCGTACCGCGCTCAAACTTGAATTGCCGTCGCCGAAATCGTCTAGGGCCACGCGCACGCCGCGCGCGGCGAGTTCGCGTAGCATGGCTAGCGCCGCGGGACCTTCATCTAGCATTGATTCGCTGAATTCCAATTGTAGTTGTTTAGTGTCCATGTGATTGCGTTGTAGGCATGCAATGACGCTTCCCAGCAATCCTGAGTATCGGAGTTGATGTGTAGAGACGTTAACTGCAATATAGTCGAGAGCAATGCCATCACGCCGCCAACCGTTGAACTGCGCGCAGGCAGTGTGCAAGACCCAATCGCCTAAATCCACGATCAGCCCCGTATCTTCGGCCACGGGAATGAATTCCGCCGCGCAACGGCTAATCCCATCTTGGTCATGGGGCCAGCGTACCAGCGCTTCGACGGCACATACCTGGCGCGAGTTGGCGTCAATAATTGGCTGATAGGCCAGTGCAAACTCTTCTCGGTGTAACGCGCGCTGTAAGCCGGTTTCAAGCGGTGAGCGAATGCGTGTTATCGGTGATTTGGTCAGAGAAGCACGATTTCCGAGCGCGAGACTTAAGCGTTCACCAATCTCTACAATGCCAATGTCGGTATCTGCCATTGCGTGCATGTCGACTCGATACCCTACACACAGAAACCCTCGAACCTGCCCGTTGTACTGAATTGGCCCGAGCCTGAAGGCTCGGGCACCACCAGTCACGAATGGTTGTAGATACGCTTCGGCACCGACACCCACTGCGTGTACATCGAGTGTTGGTGCTTGAGTTTGCATTCCCAACTCGTATAC
Source organism: Gammaproteobacteria bacterium (assembly GCA_043784265.1). GTDB lineage: Bacteria > Pseudomonadota > Gammaproteobacteria > Steroidobacterales > Steroidobacteraceae > Bog-1198. Next base: position 6,348 of record JAYVYN010000142.1, read on the forward strand.
AGCCTGTAGTTGGGCTTCATCAATCGCAACGACGCGCGTCGCAACGGAGCTCGGTAGTTCGTCCAGAAAATCGAAACTGCGGGCACTGCCACTCGTGGACTCGTCGAGCAAGACCACCGATACCGTGCGGCTTTGAAGCACCTCCGCGATCAACGGTAAGGTAGCGCGCAACATATCGTCAGTCGTACTATTGGATAGCAGCCGATAATCCATATCGACCAAATTCTGTAATTTGCCAAATTTCCGGCGCAGTCGTGCTGCGGTTTCCGAGTACACAGCCCCAAGTCGTATGGCACTTTGGATGTCAAAGTTGTGTAGCGCGGTGCTGGGTACTTGTGCAAATTTCATTTGCCTTAAACGGCGAGTGGTGGCAATTAATCCGTCCCATTGCCGTTCGCGGTGCTGGTGGGCAGCGAAGTATGCTGCAAGCGCAAGCAGACTAGTTAGGCTCGCAAGTGCTGCGGACAGCACCTGACTGTCGTGCGGGGCGTGAGTTAATAGTTTCGCTGTCGTAATTAACAATATCGGCAGCGCAATGTAGAGCGCCAAACGCTCCGATTGGTGTCCGATAGCGCGCTGTGCTGCGGTGTCTTCACGGTTTTCATCTCACACCTCGCCTTTCTAATGCATAAGAAGTTATGTCAACTTAAGGCTGGATTTTGTCGCATGGCAACGACGAATGACTTGGGGGTAAGTCTGATTTTTTTGTCAATCCGACGCGCTACTTACGAATATTGTGACGCCCGGCATGTCACGCGATTGCCGCGCTGCAAATCGAGATCAACTATATATTTGCGGGGAAACGTCCGTTGCTTGAAGTTAGGCTGATGATAGGCACCCTGTAACGCTGGAGAATCCGTGCCGTTCATCCATAAAAGTCACAATTTGACTAGTCAGAGCTTTTCCTTCATTAGCGCCCAAATTTCTTCAAAGGCTTTGTTGGGCGGCATCGCGACGTTACATTTTGCGGACCGAGCTGCCCGTTTTCAGATGTCTTTTTGTTCTGCCGTGGTACAGTCTAAGCGCAACGTGGAGCAAAGAATTGTTGCACCGGGGCGTCGTGCGACTTGGCCAGGCCGCAGGTTAAAATTTGAAGTCACTGTACGTTTTAAAGTTAAAATTATGTCTTAAAATTTCTTGAGTCAGCGCATCGGGGAGGAGTAAATGTCGAAACGTCAAATGGAGCGCAGACTTCGGCTGTTAGCGAGCGCAGTTATTATAGTGTTTAGCGGTGCTGCAAATGCTGTAGAAAATTCAAGTCGCTACACGATCAATAAGAATGGGGTTCAGCTGCAGATTACCGCGCTGCGTGATGACATTATCCGAATTCGTGCAGGTGTAGGTGCGTTGCCCGAAGACGCTTCTTGGGCGGTAAATTCAGAGATTCGTAATCGCTTGATACCCTTGCATGTATCGCCGTCGGATTCTAGCGTTACTTTAAGCACAGATGCTCTGGTGATCACGATCACTCGTGAGAATCTTCATATATTGATTGCGGACAATAGAGGGCGGATTGTGCTTGATGACGCGCCCGGCGCAGGTCTGGTTTTTAGCGCGCAAAACAATAGCGATGTGTCGTTAAGTCCCGCTGCGGGTGGGATTCATTTGCGTAAAAGCATGCCGGTTGACGCGCACTATTTTGGTTTGGGCGATAAGGGTGGGCCGCTTGATCGATTAGGTGAGGCTTTTACCTTGTGGAATACCGACGCTTACGGCTTCGGCGAGACTACCGATTCATTGTATAAGTCCATACCCTTTTTTTTAGGAGTGCTTGAGAGCGGACGTAGTTTTGGAGTGTTCTTTGACAATACTTGGCGTAGTTATTTTGATTTTGGCAAAACTGAGCGTTCTATCTTACGGTTTGGCGCTGAAGGTGGTCCGCTAGACTACTACGTGATGGCCGCAGCCGAACCTAAACGAGTAGTTCAAAGCTATGCCTATCTTACGGGTACCGCACCGTTTGCGCCGCTCTGGGCGCTAGGCTTTCAACAGTCGCGCTACTCGTACGAGACTGAAATTGAGGCGCGTGGCATCGCAAACCGTTTGCGTGCCGAGCATTTTCCGGCCGACGTACTGTACCTGGATATCGATTACCAGGATCGTGACAGACCGTTTACGGTTTCCAAATCGGCGTTCCCGGACTTGCCGAAATTCATCACCGATCTTGCTGCGATGGATTTTAAGGTGGTATTGATTACCGATCTACACATTGCGAACGCACCCCACCAAAACTATCAGCCGTTTGATTCAGGTATGGCCAAGGATGTGTTTCTGAAGCGCATCGACGGCTCCATTTATAGTGCAAACGTTTGGCCGGGCCAATCCGTGTTTCCGGATTTTAGTAGGGATAGCGTGCGCGATTGGTGGGGCGGGCTTTATCAGGATTTCGTGAAGGCGGGCGCTGCCGGATTTTGGAATGACATGAATGAACCGGCGATTTTTGATGTACGCGACAAGACCATGCCGCTCGATACAGTACATCAGATCGAAGGGGCCGGGTTTGCCTCGCGTAAAGCGAGTCATGCGGAAATGCACAATGTGTATGGCATGCTCAATTCCCGGGCGACCTATGAAGGGTTGCTGAGGCTAACCCCAAACTTGCGTCCCTTTGTGTTGACCCGTGCAAGCTATGCGGGAGGTCAGCGCTATGCAGCGACGTGGACTGGGGATAATGTTTCTACATGGGGTCACCTGCGTATGTCGATTGCGCAACTGAATAATCTTGGTCTGAGCGGGTTTAGTCTTGCGGGGGATGACATTGGTGGTTATGCGGGAGCTGGACCGTCGGCGGATTTGTTAACGCGCTGGATTGAAATCGGCGCCTTTAATCCGATATTTCGGGATCATGCCGGCAAAGAAAAACCGCCACAGGAACCCTGGGTGGGAGGGTCTGAGCACGCAGCGATTCGTCGTCGATACATTGAAGAGCGCTATCGATTAATGCCGTATATATATGCCTTGGCTGAGGAGAATAGCCGCTTAGGATTGCCGCTGATGCGTCCAGTTTTTCTGGAATTTCCCGACCAGTTGGGCAAGGGCGGAGGTCTTGGCGGCAGCGCCGATCAGTTTATGTTGGGTCCTAATTTACTCATCGCGCCGGCGACTGAAGGGGAGTCGCCTTATCCTTATACGATCAAACTGCCGGGCGAGGGGTGGTACGATTATTGGCTGGGTAAGAAACTCAAAACTGCCACTCTCGTGGAGACCCCACAATTGGAGCGGTTACCGGTTTTTGTCAGACCAGGGGCGATTCTGCCGCGCCAACCACTGGTGCAGAGCACGAGCCAGAAACCTATTGGACCGTTGCAGCTAGCCATTTATCCAGGTGCGGATTGCAGTGGCCAATTATATTTTGATGACGGACTGAGTTTTGCGTACAAAAACGGAGAATATCTCCGCCAAACAGTGACCTGTCACATCGGCATGAACGGCATTGTTGTTGAGCTTTCTAAGCGCGACGGCCGTTATAAACCATGGTGGCGTCAAATTGACCTCTGTATTTACGGTGTCGCTGCTGCGCCCCAACGCGTCTTATGGGGGAAAAAAACACTCGACAGTCACTATGATGTGGAGCAGCAGACCTTGCGGATAAGTTTGCCGGATATTGATAGGGAAACCCGTGTTGTCATTGAGTACGGGCGGGATCATTCATGACTTTAGAGCATAAAAATTGACGTCGTTAAATATCAATCGCCATTTGTTCCTCTGGGCAGTCACCTGCTGCACCCCTGTATATCGCGGAACTTTCGCCACCGACAAGGCGCAGCACCGATGCCCGATACCGATCGTCTTAAATTACATGTTTTTGTGGATCGGTCGTCGTTAGAGATTTTTATCAATGACGGCCAAAGCGTGTTTAGTGATCTTGTATTTCCGCACGTGCCCTATAATTCAGTCGATTTGCAAACTGACCGTAACATTGAAGTTGTGGGCGGCACGATTTACGGCCTTGGCTCTATTTGGGAAGGAACTCCATGAGTCTTAAAGCGCTTTGGGTGGCATTGCTGTTGTTCTCCTTGAGCGCCGGAGCTGGGGCCAGCGCCGGTGACAGCGGAGAGCGTGGCGCACCCATGATAAAATTTACTCGCAATCTACTAACTAATGACGAAGTAATCGCCGTGGATCAGGAGCCTTTAGGGCGTGCGGCACGTCAGGTTCTCAATCATGACAATTGGCAGGTTTGGGCGAGACCTTTAAGTGATGGGGGCCATGCGATAGGGATTTTCAATCTCGATGCGAAATTCAGAGAGTTGCGGATCGATCCCCGCGAAACTGGGCTTAAGGATCTGTGGTTTAAACCGTTGGGGCTTAAAGTGGGGTCGCAATTGCGGGATTTGTGGCGCCAAAAGAATCTTGGCATTTTAGGGGAAGATTTTGTAGCTCGCGTACCAGCCCATGGCGTGTTGCTGATAAGTGTAGATTAGGAATTGTTCCTTGAACCATACCTTGCATCTCGGGCTTATCGATTGGACGATGATAAAGACACGCGACTCTAACGCTATTTCATTTTCTGTTATGACGGTGATTTCCTCCGGAATATCGATGTACGCCATGCTGCGGCGCTGGATGAGTTGGATTCCGAGGGGCGAAACGCTTTTGCGCAAATTCTAAAAGAATTGGGCACTCGCTACGATAAGTTATTCGACGTGGCGTTTCCGTATACGATCGGAATGCGTCAGCAGCCCACCGATGGTGAGGCCTGCCACCGCTACTGCGCTCAGCAACTGTGCGCAAATTCATGGTTGGATACGAGATCTTGGCGGGACCGCAGCGGGAGATCACGCCGGAATTGGCGGCGCGTCGCTTACGTGGCTAGTTTTGGGTGATTTGCCGCATTTACCTTGACACTTAAGGCTGCGGTTCCTACAATCGCCGGCCTTTGTCTATGGGCACATACGCCCGCCACTTAAAGGTTTGCGGATCACATCGGGCCACCCGTCAAGGAGCGGCTCTACGAGAAGGTATTTATGGCGACGACGACTCAGCTAATTCGAACCGGGCGAAATGAACCGGCTTGGAAATCTAAGGTTCCGGCACTGGATGCCTCCCCGCAAAAACGCGGCGTTTGCACCCGTGTCTATACCACTACCCCGAAGAAGCCGAACTCTGCGCTTCGCAAGGTATGTCGTGTGCGCTTGACCAATGGCTACGAGGTTTCAAGCTATATCGGCGGCGAAGGCCATAATTTACAAGAACACTCGGTGGTATTGATCCGCGGTGGTCGCGTCAAAGATCTGCCTGGCGTTCGGTATCACACAGTGCGCGGCGCTCTGGATTGCGCCGGCGTTGCCGATCGTCGTCAAGGCCGTTCCAAGTACGGCGCCAAGCGTCCTAAAAAATAAGGTAGGTTTTCCATGTCTCGTAGAGCAGCAGCCCCGCATCGCACCATTCTTCCGGACCCCAAGTTCGGTAACGATATGCTCGCTAAATTTATTAATATGGTTATGGAACGTGGCAAAAAATCAGCCGCTGAAAAAATCGTTTATGGAGCAATTGACCGTATCGGTGAAAAAACCGGCCGCGTGGGCGGCGAAGCGATTAATGTGCTGCAACAAGCACTAGATAACGTAAAGCCGGTGGTCGAAGTAAAGTCCCGCCGAGTGGGCGGCGCAACTTATCAGGTACCTGTGGAAGTACGAGCGAACCGTCGGCAAACTCTTGCGATGCGTTGGGTTATTGAGTCAGCCACCGATCGTAGCGAGAAGTCGATGGCGCATCGGTTGGCGGCGGAATTGATGGAAGCGGCCGAAAATCGCGGTGCTGCTGTGCGTAAGCGCGAAGATACCCATCGTATGGCCGAGGCCAATAAGGCGTTCGCGCACTATCGTTGGTAGGGCGGATGGGCCGTGGCACGAACGACGCCTATCGAGCGCTACCGAAATATTGGTATTTCCGCGCATATTGACGCTGGGAAGACGACCGCTACTGAGCGTATTTTGTTCTATACCGGTGTTTCCCATAAGATTGGCGAGGTGCATGACGGCGCCGCGGTAATGGATTATATGGAGCAAGAGCAAGAGCGCGGTATTACGATTACCGCCGCTGCGACTACTTGTTTCTGGAAGGGGATGGATAAGAGTTTCCCCGAACATCGCATCAATATTATTGATACGCCTGGCCACGTGGACTTCACGATTGAAGTTGAACGGAGCTTGCGCGTATTGGATTCGGCTATTGCGGTCTACTGCGCAGTGTCGGGAGTCCAGCCGCAGTCGGAGACGGTGTGGCGGCAAATGAACAAGTACCGTGTGCCGCGAATTGCTTTTGTCAACAAGATGGATCGCGCAGGCGCCAATTTCCTGCGCTGCGTCGAGCAAATTAGGACCCGTTTGCGTGGCAATCCTGTACCTATTCAATTGCCGATTGGCGCAGAAGATGGCTTCCAGGGCGTGGTGGACCTTGTCAAGATGAAATCGATTTGGTGGGATGAAGCTACCCAGGGTATGAAGTTCGAATACCGGGAAATTCCGGCGGATATGTTGGCGGAATGCGAGGCTTGGCGCGCCAAAATGATCGAGGCTGCCGCTGAGGGTGATGAGGCGTTGCTGAATAAATATTTGGAAAGCGGTGAGCTTACGGATGTTGAGATTAAGCGCGGCCTGCGTGCTCGAGCCCTAAAAAATGAGGTTTGTTTGGTCACTTGCGGATCGGCCTTTAAGAATAAGGGTGTGCAGGCGGTGCTCGATGCTGTTGTGGAATACATGCCGGCACCCACGGATTTACCCGAGGTGGTGGGACAGGACGAACGCGGCGTTGCGATTAGTCGAGCGCCTGATGACGCGGCACCTTTTTCGGCGTTGGCTTTTAAAATATTGGATGATTCGTTTGTGGGTAGTTTAACTTTCTTTCGCGTGTATTCGGGTACCTTGAATTCGGGTGACCGGGTATTTGTGCCGAATAAGAATCGCAGCGAGCGTATTGGGCGCTTGTTGCAAATGCATGCCAGTGAGCGTTCGGAAATCAAGGAAGTGCGTACCGGGGATATTGCGGCGGCTGTGGGCCTTAAAGATGTGACGACGGGTGACACGCTGTGCAATCCGGATAAGATTATTATCTTGGAAAAAATGATTTTTCCGGAGCCTGTCATTTCGGTGGCAGTCGAGCCTAAGACCAAAATGGACCAGGATAAGATGGGTGTGGCGTTGCAAAAGCTGGTGAAAGAAGATCCTTCGTTTCGGGTGCATACGGATCCTGAGTCTGGGCAAACGATTATTTCGGGTATGGGTGAGTTGTACTTAGAAATCATTGTGGATCGAATGAAGCGCGAGTTTCACGTAGATGCGAATGTGGGGAAGCCGCAGGTCGCCTATCGGGAAACCATTCGGAGTACGGTCGATTCTGAGGGTAAGTTCATACGTCAGTCCGGCGGTCGCGGCCAGTACGGCCATGTTTGGCTAAAACTTGAGCCTTTGGCGGCGGGCAAGGGCTATGAATTTGTGAACGGCATTGTGGGGGGCGCTATTCCGCGCGAGTTTATCCCTTCGGTTGATAAGGGAATTCAAGAGGCGGTGCAGACCGGGGTCATTGCCGGGTATCCGATCGTCGATATTAGGGTAACTCTATTTGATGGCTCCTATCATGACGTTGATTCTAACGAATTGGCCTTCAAGATTGCCGGTTCGATGGGTTTCAGAGAGGGGTTTCGTAAGGCTACACCGGTGTTGCTGGAGCCCATTATGAAAGTCGAGGTGGTAACACCTGAGGACTATTTTGGTGATATTGTCGGCGACCTAAATCGTCGTCGAGGTCAAATTGTTGGGATGGAGGACTCTGCCTCCGGTAAGGTAGTGACTGCGGACGTGCCGTTGGCCGAGATGTTTCAGTACTCAACGGCCATGCGCTCTATGAGTCAGGGCCGCGCGAATTACACGATGGAGTTCGCCAAGTATATGGAAGTACCCAGTAATGTCGCTGCAGCGATTATGAAGTACGATTAGTCGAATTTATCTTTATCTAAGAGGTATGCACCGTGTCGAAGGGGAAGTTTGAGCGAACGAAGCCGCACGTAAACGTGGGGACGATAGGCCATGTGGATCATGGGAAGACGACCTTAACGGCGGCGCTGAC
>JAYVYN010000143.1:0-6412 GCA_043784265.1 Gammaproteobacteria bacterium
ACACCGGACCCAAGGGCACCAAGCAAGTCGTCAGAAATTCGAGTGCGGGCGCGGGCGAGGTGATCGTCTGGTTCAATGGTGAGGAAGCGCACGATAATATGAGCGTCGAGCCGCTGCGGCTTTAGTGGTTGATGGCTATAGTTTGTTCCTATTGGGACCCATGTTACTTGCGCTAGGCGCGGACGGGCAACCACAACCCGTCCTACAACTCGCGGGCACCTCCAACGTCGTTGTGGGTAAACATCCATATACATGTAATATCCTACGCGCGCACATAGAACCCGGCCTCGGATTCTCGGCAGCCGATGAATTGGAACTCTACATTGACGTCAAGGAACACCTAATGCGTCGCGTACGTTTCTCACTCAACGGTCTAGAGTCGACGCGCGGCGCAATTGCAGAAGTGGACACCTTCGAACATATAACACTGCATGGGGTACGCTGGCCGACACATTTTCAGGAGCGCCTAATTCGTCCGCTGCCGCTTCCCGTGCACGACTGGCAACTGACAGGACTCGATGTGAATCGAGGATTGAGCCTGGCCGAGATTAGTGGCGACAGCTTCGTTAACAAAGCAGTCGCTCCCGCAAAAATCCTTCTCTAAAGCCTCGTACTAAAGGCTTTTCCCAAACTGACCACTATTAAAGTCACTAATAGCCTGACGAATCTCGATCTCGCTGTTCATGACAAACGGGCCGTAGCCGACCACCGGCTCGTCAATGGGATCACCGCTGAGCACTAAAACAACCGAATCCGCATTGGCCTCGATTGACACGTCGCTATCGCGACGCTCCAACAATACCATCTGAGACTCATTGACGATCTGTGCAGCGTTGACGCGAACGGAACCGTGCAACACGATCAGTGCCAACGTGCGTCCAGGGGCAAAAGTAAATTCCGCACGACGCGCCGCGTGTAACTTTAAATCCCACACGTCAATAGACGTAAAGGTCAGCGCCGGGCCCTGATGACCGGCGTAATCGCCCGCGATCACCCTGACCGTGCCCGCATCATTGGGCAGCACCACGACCGGAATTTCTGATGCACGCAAGCTCTGGTAACGCGGTGCAGCCATTTTATCTTTAGCGGGCAAATTGACCCACAGCTGCACCATCTCAAGTATGCCACCGGTGCGGGTAAATTCATGGGAGTGAAATTCATCGTGCAATATCCCTCTAGCTGCCGTCATCCATTGCACGTCACCCGGCCCAATCTTCCCGCCACCACCACTATTATCTCGGTGTTCCACTTCGCCCTGATAAACGATCGTCACCGTTTCAAAACCTCGATGCGGATGTTCACCCACACCACGTGGCTCAAGTGCCGCCGGAAATTGCATCGGACCCGCGTGGTCCAACAACAAAAAGGGACTTAAAGCCTGCGTATCCCCCTGATAGGAGAACATTGAACGCACCGGAAAGCCATCGCCGACCCAATGAGGCTTAGGGGCGTCTTGCACACTTAAAACTTGTTTCATGCTCATTTTTTGTTTATGGGGTCAATTTACCCGATTCAAAGGCCTAAGTTTAGCGCGAACGGTCCCGCTACTTGACACACCCTCGTTGGCTGGCACAATTTCGGACGGAGGAGAACGACCAAGCCCACCAAGTATGAACGAGACCTGGTGCTAGAGCACATAGTCGACGTATCGCCGGAGCTATTGTTCAAGGCCTGGAGCACGCCAATTAGTTAATTAACGCTTCGTTTTCTTCGCCGCGGACGCAATTGACCCTTCAGCGTGCAACCAAGAATCTTGCGGTCAAGCTAGCAATTAGCGCCAACAAGAAAAACGCCGGCATTGGAATGATGAAACACCACGCAATCATGGGACGTACACCCAGAGCGTGTGTGCGTGCTAGCCCGGCAAGTTGCCAAAGGAGCACAGCCAGCAGATGAATCCGACCAAGTGGGGTTACGCCGGGTTGGTATTTGTTGTATCTGTGCTGATGGGCTATATACTTATTGAGATCGGTCTAGTAGCAGTCGCTGTTTTGCATTCGGTGGTTGATGTATTGAGCTTGGTAGTTTTGCGAAATGAAGCCAGACGCGAAACCTTCATATGTAGCACTGCACTTCCAAACACCGCCGCGCCGCCTCCTTAGCAAGCCTGTCAGGACTGCTTCGCCCGTTACCAAGAAAAAGTACCTAAATTGTCAATGCAGGCGGCGTGCGACGAAACGGATTCTGGACCGTTGGCGTGCCAAATTTTTGGCCATGCTGCAGGTTTTCGCTGAAAAGAATTTGGCAACCAGCCTGTTGGGCTGCCGCAACAGTTAAAGCGTTATATACGGGCAACTCGTGGTCGCGGGCTAGCACGACAGCCCTTGCATGAATACTGGCAGTCAGCGGTGCCACGAGACCGAGCAGCTCATAAATCACCGCCAACGAGGCTTCAATCTGTTCCCACCGCCAGCGCAGTTTGCGGCGCGCAACATTGGTGAATTCATTCAGAACCTGAACGCTGATGACACCACCCTCTGCAATCAACGACTCGGCCGCTGCGCTTCGAGGATCGTCAGCGGCGAAGGCATAGACCAGAATGTTCGTATCGAAGAACCGTTCGGTACGGTATTGACTGCCTTCTGGCCGGCCAAACAGCCGATTCGCTGAGCTCATTTCACCAACTCTCGGCGGGCTCACCGTTTCAGATGACTTACTGTAACGAAATCAGTCTTCTGGTAGTCGCCCATAGAGCTAAAGATAGTGTCACGCGTGCGTTGCATGCGGGTGATGTCAAAGTTCGGTGAGCAGGATAAACTCGTCACTCCTCGTCTAAAGAACTCGTTTAAATAACCCATATAGAGAACACACGTTTAAATTCATGCCCCACCAAAATCCAAACCTCGCCCTTAAGATTGCCCAAATCATCGCCAACGAAATTGGCGCTCAGCCAACCCAAGCACGGGCAGCGATCGCTTTGCTCGATGAGGGTTCCACGGTCCCCTTTATCTCGCGCTATCGTAAAGAAGCTACCGGTGGACTCGACGACACGCAATTGCGCAATTTAGAGACTCGCCTGTCTTATCTGCGCGAACTCGAAGCACGACGTGCCAGTATCCTTTCGACTATTCAAGAACAAGGCAAGTTAACGGATTCACTGCGTGTGGAAATTGAAAGCGCGGATAGCAAGGCACGTATTGAGGACCTTTATCTTCCGTTCAAACAGAAACGGCGCACCCGCGCTCAAATTGCGCGCGAGGCGGGGCTTGAGCCGCTGGCCGATCACTTGCTGCGCGATCCCACTCAAATGCCAGATGCGAGGGCCGCAAGCTATGTCAATGCTGAGAGGGGCGTCGCGGACGTCAAAGCGGCGCTAGATGGTGCGCGCGCGATTCTTATCGAGCGATGGGGCGAAAATGCCGCGCTGATTGGCGAACTGCGCTCCTGGCTAACAGAAGTGGGAATCATTCGGGCACATCTTACCGAAGGCAAAGAAGCCGAAGGCACCAAATACCGCGACTACTTCGAACACCAGGAGTCACTTGCCAGCATCCCGTCGCATCGGCTTCTGGCATTGTTTCGCGCGCGCCGCGAAGAGATACTCACGCTGGAGCTACAACCCGGGGTTGATGCAGAGATAGGCCATACCCATGCCGAACTTCGCGTCGCCGCGCATGCCGGTGTCGATGGCCGCGGTCGTCCAGCCGATCGCTGGTTACTCGATGCCTGTCGGCTAACCTGGCGAGCCAAATTACACACCAACCTGCAAGTTGAATTATTCATGCAGGCTCGCGAGCGCGCAGACATCGCTGCTATTGGCGTGTTCGGCGATAATCTTAAAGACCTATTGCTCGCAGCGCCCGCCGGCGCGCGAGTAGTGCTGGGGCTTGATCCAGGACTTCGAACCGGTGTTAAAGTGGCGGTGGTCGATCGCACCGGTAAAGTGCTGGACACAGAGACTATTTATCCCCATCAGCCGCGCAATCAATGGGATGCAGCATTACACACCCTCGGTAGCTTGTGCTTGAAGCATCGGGTTGAACTGATTGCCATAGGCAACGGCACGGCCTCACGCGAGACCGATAAACTTGCCGCTGATCTCATTAAAAAACTTACCACTTCCACTATCAAAAAAGTAGTCGTGAGCGAAGCCGGTGCCTCGGTCTATTCAGCGTCAGAACTTGCCGCCAAGGAATTCCCACAGCTAGATGTAAGTCTACGAGGAGCCGTGTCGATTGCACGACGCCTACAAGATCCTCTCGCCGAATTAGTCAAAATAGAGCCCAAGGCCATTGGGGTCGGTCAATACCAACACGACGTTGATCAAATTCGAATGGCGCGCACTCTCGATGCACGAGTAGAAGACTGCGTGAACGCGGTCGGTGTTTATGTCAACACCGCATCAGCCGCGCTCTTAGCGAGAGTCTCGGGACTATCATCGGTAGTGGCCGAAGGAATTGTAAACTACCGCGACGCCAATGGCCCGTATCGCAATCGCAAGGCCCTACTCAAGGTCCCGCGCTTGGGTGGAAAAACCTTCGAACAATGCGCGGGCTTTCTGCGAATTGCCGACAGCGATCAACCACTTGATGGCTCATCAGTGCACCCCGAAGCGTATCCGGTCGTTGAGCGAATCATCCGCAGCTGTGGTCGCGATATTCGCTCACTTATCGGCGATGCTAGCTTCTTGCGGAGCTTAAGGCCCGAAGTCTTTACCGACGAGCAATTCGGGTTGCCTACGGTACAAGATATTCTTAAAGAACTCGAAAAGCCAGGTCGCGATCCGCGTCCGGAATTCAAAGCAGCACAATTTGCTGAGGGAGTGGAAGCACTCAAAGACCTTAAAGTAGGCATGGTATTAGAAGGCGTCGTCAGCAATGTAGCGGCTTTTGGGGCCTTCGTTGATATAGGTGTGCATCAAGACGGACTAATTCATATTTCCGCTTTGTCAGATACTTTCGTGAAAGATCCGCGCGATGTCGTCAAGGCTGGCGACATCGTGAAAGTGAAAGTGTTAGAGATAGATCTGGTGCGCAAACGCATAGCCTTAACCCGACGTCTTAACGACGCACCTCAAGTCCGCGAAACAGGAACGCGCCCAAACACCTCAGTCAAAACAATAGGTAACACGGTCAACAAGCCCAGACCTGCGCCACAATTATCCAGCAACGATGTGATGGCCGAGGCCTTTGCGCGAGCACGACGCCCTTGAGCAGCACATCAGAATGTCAAATAACTCCGCGGCGTTTCTGATCAAGTTCAATGGACTCAAACAACGCTTTAAAATTACCTTCACCAAAACCTTCATTACCTTTGCGCTGAATGATTTCAAAGAATATGGGTCCCACCACATTCTTGGTGAAGATCTGCAATAGAACACCACTCGCTTGATTGCCATCAATAAGAATTCCACGCCCGGCAAGCGCGCCAAGGTCTTCTACATGATCTTTAACGCGGGTGTTCACGTTCTCATAATAAGTAGAAGGCGTGTCCTGAAATTCAATACCACGGGCCCGTAGGATATCCACCGTGGGATATATGTCAGAGGATGCCAGGGCAATGTGTTGAATCCCCTCGCCCTGATATTCTCTTAGGTATTCTTCAATTTGACTCTTATCATCCTGACTTTCATTAATCGGAATACGAATCTTCCCGCAAGGCGAAGTCAATGCGCGCGAAAATAACCCCGTCTGAGTGCCCTCAATTGCGAAGTAGCGAATTTCGCGGAAATTAAATAGTTTCTCGTAGAATCCGCACCATAGATCCATATGGCCGCGATGCACATTATGAGTCAGATGATCAATCAGGGTAAGATGGGTGGTTGCCACCGCGACGCCCTTAACCGGGACAAAATCTACGTCGTAGATGGTGCGCTCACCATAGCGATCGACCAGATAAATAAGACTACCTCCGATCCCTTCGATTGACGGAATATTTAATTCCATCGGACCTGCAGTAATCGGCCCCGGCTTAGCGCCTAGCGATAGAGCCCTCGAATAAGCCAGCGCAGCATCCGCCACTCGAAATCCCATTGCACAGGCCGACGGTCCATGCGCGCGCGCGAATCGTTGTGCGAAGCTATCAGGTTCGGCGTTAATGATAAAGTTAATGTCGCCGTGCTTGTGTAATGTCACATTTTTGCTGCGATGTCGCGCCACCGCAGGCAATCCCATTCGCTCAAATAATTGACGTAAGACCTCAGGTTCAGGCGCCGCGTACTCAACGAATTCGAAGCCGTCAGTTTGCATGGGATTCCCAGTACTCATAGCCACCTCAAAGCAAAATAGCGGGAAGAACTTGCCCAGTGACTTCACCAAGACCGATGCGAGTGGCATTGGGGCTTTCACACCAGCCTCGCATGATAACGGCGTCACCATCTTCGAGAAACGTACGTTGTTCGGTAGGCGAAATAGCGAACCCTTGTTTGCCACCCTGTGACAATTCAAGCAGAGAACCGGCCTGTTGAGGCGTA
>JAYVYN010000144.1:0-30242 GCA_043784265.1 Gammaproteobacteria bacterium
ACTGATTATGAAAGCCCGTTGGCCTTAGAGCATTTCGGAGCAGGAATTCGTATGCCGATTCTGACTTCAGCCGCAGGGCGCACTTACTTAGCCTACTGCACAGAGCCGCAGCGGGAAGAATTGCTAAAGTTACTGGCCTGCTCATCGCGACCGGAAGATCGGTTAGGTCATAATCGGAACGAAGTACAGCAAATTCTAAATGAGACGCGTAACCAGGGTTTTGGGATGGCCAAACGGGCTCGCCGCGTCTCCGAAGAAACTAGTCTCGCGATCCCGGTACGCGTGAAGGAACAAGTAATGGCGACGCTTTCGGTGAGATACGCGGCGACCGCGGTACCCTTAAGCACAGCGGTAGAACAATTTTTGCCTAAGATGCGACTGGCTGTTGCGAAAATCGAGAGCGAACTGAATCTTGTGTAGGCCAAACAAAACAATCTCCAGTATTCAAAAGTGTTTCGTGCGAAGATCGCTGACATGCTAGCGGAGTGGACTGGGGATTATGGCCTTTGCAATGCTGGTGAGAAATACGCGGGAAGCGGCTGTAGTAAATATCCCAGGTGCATAGCCCTAAGACCCAAATTGTCGTGGTGGGAGGCGGTGCGGGCGGCTTAGAGCTGGTCCGAAAACTCGGCTCAAGATATGGGAAAAATCGCCTTGAAGTGACGCTAATAGAACGCAACAGTTCACACATCTGGAAGCCGCTGCTGCATGAAGTGGCTGCGGGTTCGCTAGATGCGAACATGGACGAATTAGGCTATCGTGGGCATGGGCATCGTTGGCACTACCGCTATTTTCTCGGCACCATGAACGGTATTGATCGCGAATCGCGAACGGTATGCATCGCACCCCTTGTTGAAGACGGACGTGAACTTATTGAAGCTCACCGTATTCGCTATGATTACTTGGTGCTTGCGACGGGTTCGGTTACTAATGACTTCGGTACACCGGGTGCAGCAGAGCACTGTCTGTTTCTCGATGAACGCTCGCAGGCGGATCGCTTTCGGCACCGTCTGCTTAATCAGTGTCTACGAGTATCGCGGGCGCTCACCCGCAATAAGCACGGCGATGAAACCGTACGAGTAACTATCGTTGGCGCCGGTGCAACCGGCGTGGAGCTTGCTGCAGAGTTATATAATTCCGCCGCAGCTTTATCTCACTACGGACTAGAGGTATTCGATTCGAGCCGACTTAAGGTAACCCTAGTGGAAGCGGGTCCCCGAATTTTACCCGCTCTGCCTGACAAACTGGCACAAGCTGCCCGCACTGAATTGGAAGCGCTGGGCGTACGCGTACTGACCAATGTGCGTGTTACCGCGGTAACAGACAAAGCGATAGTGACCCATAACGGTGAGACAATCGAAGCCGACCTTAAAGTATGGGCGGCAGGCGTACGCGGCGCGCCGATCTTGAAAGAGATTGGCGGCCTTGAGACAACCAAGTCATGCCAACTCGTGGTACGCCCGACACTGCAAGTGACCCGCGACGACCGGATCTTTGCTCTAGGCGATTGTTGCTTCTGCCTATTAACCCCCGACTCGCGCCCGATTCCACCTAGGGCACAGGCCGCACATCAAATGGCCAGCACGGTGTTCGATAATCTCACTCGGTCAATCTCAAATCGGCCGCTGGTAAATTTTGTCTACCGTGACTACGGCTCATTAGTGTCCTTAAGTCGATTCTCTACCGTTGGTAGCTTAATGGGTAGTTTAGTTGGTGGACGAATGGCCGTAGAGGGCCGGCTAGCGCGCTTTGTTTACCTATCACTTTACCGTATGCATTTGATTGCCATACACGGCTGGTTGCGCGGACTGGCCTTGCTACTAGTCGGTCATGTAAACCGAATAGTCCGTCCCAAACTCAAGTTGCACTAACTAATAAGTGAATGAATATTACTAAGCATTACATTTGATCCAATATATCCGCTTTCTTTTTCTTAAATTCGGCTTCGTCTATCAGACCACCATCTAGCAAATTTTTTAATGTCGTCAACTTAGACTTGATATCGGCTTTAGGTTCCGCGGTAGGCTGCCCCATAATCCCGCCTAAATTTAGCCCCGCAAGCAAGCCAACCCCGGCACCCGCGGCGCCTTGATTACCAGCGGCATCACGCATTGCCTTCATTTTCTGGTAGTCCACATAACTGAGTCCCGCCGCCTGAGCAGCCTTCACCTCAGCCTGCGTGTCGGAAATACCCGCTATGCGTCGAAATGTCTCGTCATCAAAGGACGTTCCCTCAATGCGAAAATCCAACATTTGAAAGCCCAACTCTTCGAAAACCGTCTGAGTGCGATCACGAGCTGCTTTAGCAATATTCTCAATATTGCTGTCAATTTCAGCATAAGAGAATTTAGCATTGGCTAAGTAGTTAGAAATGGGCTGTCCAATGCGCGACAGAAACAGCTCCTGTAGATCATCGGCATAGTAGTGCTCTTTACCGGCGACAATGTTAGTAAAGAAGGCAGCTGGCTGGCTAATGCGAATCGAGAAATTTCCGTAACCACGCAAATTCACAGGAAAACCATATTGCGGATCGTTATAGGTGATGGCGATACGAGTCCCCCAACGAATATTAACAATATCAGCCTTCCGGTAAAACCATAGTCCTACCTTATGCTCACTCTCAAACGCATTCATAACCTTCTTTATCGTTGTAATGAACGGTGTGTTATCGGTGGCTAAGTCGTAGATCCCTTCTTGATCGAAGACCGATCGAATCTTACCCTCGTAGGTAAAAATACAACCTTGCCCCGGTTGCAATATAAGTTTGGAGGCATTCTTGAGTTCATCACCGCGATCGGTAAAACGACGAAATATCTCCCATTGCTCGGGTTTATCCCACTGAACAATGGAGCGGAATTGATTTTTGACACCCTCTAGTATGCCCATGATTTAAAGCTCTATATCCTTGCCAAGATACACTCTAGATTATAGCCTGAATAAGCTCACGCTGAACACTCATGGCGCAACACTCAACTGACCTTCAATCCAGGTTTGCAGTTCTAATTTCTCGTTGCTTTTCATGTGCAATCCTAGTTTCGACCGACGCCATAAAATATCATCAGCGGTCTGAGCAAATTCGGTATTACGCAGATACCGTACTTCATTTTCATAGAGGCCTGCACCGAAGTGCCGCCCAAGTTCACTTAACGAGTGTGCACCACCCAGAATAGGCGGTACACGGGTGCCATATGCCTGCGTCATTCGTTTTAGTTGTGCGGGGGGAACCCAAGGATATTGATGGCTTAGCTCATCCGAAAGAGCGGCTGGATGGGAAGCCGGGAAGTCACCGCCCGGCAGGGGAGCTGCGTACGTCCAATTGGGTGCAAGTTTTTCAAAATAGGGTGATAACTTGGTAATGGCTTGCTCGGCGAGACGCCTATAAGTTGTTAACTTACCACCAAAAATCGATAATACTGGGGCCATTCGGTCATTAGGCGCATCGAGATCGAATACGTAGTCCCTGGTCACCACCGAGGCGGATAAGTTCTTATCATCAAATAGCGGCCTTACTCCGGCATAGGAGTGAATAACATCCTCCCGCGTGATATGTCTTTTAAAACTGTGATTGATGGCAGCACAAAGATAGTCCGCTTCAGCATCAGATATTCGCGCCTCGCCACGGCTCAACGACCATTCCTCTTCGGTAGTTCCAATCAACGTGTAGTCTTGCTCGTAAGGAATAGCGAAAACCACCCGGCGATCTGCGGATTGCAAAATGTAGGCATGCTCGCCCTCATACAAACGCTTAACAATAATGTGGCTGCCCTTTACGAGTCGTAGGCTGTTCCGATCAGAACTCTGGCTAATCTTGCCAAGCAACACACCCACCCAGGGACCCGCGGCATTGACCACAATCCGAGCCTCAACCAATCGACTAGAGCCATCAGCAGCCCGAAGTGTCGCGGCCCAGCACTTCTCTGATCGCGCCAAAGCTATGCACTCAGTACGGGTAGCAATCGTCGCACCTCGTTCGGCGGCATCCACTGCGTTTAAAACCACTAGGCGCGCGTCATCGGCCCAACAATCCGAATATTCAAATGCGGTCGTTAGACGATCTTGCAGAGGTTCACCTTGCAAACATTCGCGCAAGGCGAGAGTTCGAGTACCAGGCAGCAAAGAACGTTTTGCCAAGTGATCATAAAGAAATAAGCCTAGTCGCAAAACCCAAGCGGGCCGCATCCCCACTTCGACCGGCAATACGAACCGCAGTGGCCAAATAAGGTGGGGAGCTATATTCAACAATACCTCGCGTTCCGCCAATGCTTGCCTGACGAGGGCAAATTCGTAAGATTCCAGATACCGGAGCCCGCCATGCACCAATTTGGAACTCGATGAGGAGGTAGCACCCGCTAAATCGTGTTTTTCACATAACAGAACCTTAAGGCCACGACCTGCCGCATCACGGGCGATTCCAGCACCATTGATGCCACCGCCTATTATCAATAAGTCGTACATCAACGGCGCCCCGCATCTTCAAAAACTAGGCGCGTCGCCACTCAGTCATCCCGCCGGGCTTATCGTCGAGCAATATTCCGGCGCTGCTAAGTTCGGCGCGAATTCGATCCGACTCAGGGAATTTTTTATGTGCGCGCGCCTCGCGACGCGACTCAATCAATGCCTCGATTGTTGCATCGGTCAACGTCGCTCCCACGCCACGCTTAGAAAATTCGCTGGGGTCTTGCTGTAAGATCCCTAGTGATAATCCCATGGCACGCAACGAGGCAGCCGCCTCGGCGATGGCCAATTTATCGCCCGCCTCCTTGGCATTATTGAGAGTTCGCGCCACCGCCTGCATAACCGCTAGCGCCTCCGGCGTATTAAAATCATCATCCATAGCAGCACGAAATTCAGCCATCCAGGCAGCCTTACATGCGCCAGAATTATTCGTATCTTTAAGCGCCCGATACAGACCTAACAAAGTCTCATCCGCTTGGGTTAGTTGTGCAGCAGAGTAATTAATGGGTCCACGATAATGACTGCCTAGCAAGAAAAACCGCAGTACTTCGGGATCACGTAGAGTTTTTAGGATTTCACGTACAGTGAAAAAATTCCCCAGCGACTTCGACATCTTTTCATCATTAAGACGTACAAACCCATTGTGCATCCAGACATTAACAAACGGTGAGTCGCAAGCCGCACAGGATTGTGCTATCTCGTTCTCGTGATGTGGAAATTGCAAATCCATTCCGCCACCATGTAAATCAAAGTGCTCGCCGAGCAAGCGTACCGACATCGCAGAGCACTCAATATGCCACCCCGGCCGACCCTCGCCCCAGGGCGAAGGCCACGAGGGTTCTCCTGGCTTGGCGCGCTTCCATAATACAAAATCTAGCGGATCAAGTTTGTTGTCATCCACCTGAACGCGGGAACCGACGAGCAAGTCATCGATTTTTTTACCAGATAACTGACCGTACTTCGCGAATTTTCTTACCGAATAATTGACGTCACCATTGGCTACGGCATATGCATAGCCCTTTGCAATCAAAGTCTGGATCATAGCAATGATTTCAGCAATATAGTCGGTTACGCGTGGCTCTTTATCAGGCGTTTGCAATCCCAATTTGGCACAATCTTCGTTCATCGCCCCAATAAATCGTTGCGCGAGGTCTCGCCAATTTTCGCCGTTCAGCGCCGCTCGCTCAATGATTTTATCGTCAATATCCGTGATATTTCGCACATAGGTCAGTTGATACCCGAGCGCACGTAAGTGCCGCTGCACGACATCGAACACAGTCAACATGCGCGCATGGCCCAAGTGAACATAGTCATACACCGTAAGACCGCAAACATACATTCGCGCTTCACCCGACCGAATCGGCTTGAATTCTTGCTTCTCCCTGGTCAACGAATTATATATTTTGAGCATGTGACTGCAATCTACTTAGAGCAATATTCAACGGCATAAGTTTTAGCAGCGACGCAAGCTCAGGACCATGAGTTTGACCTGTTAGCGCGACGCGTAAGGGCATAAATAAATCTGGTCCCTTCGCACTGGTACGCTCTTTCAATATTTTCGTTAGTATCTTTAAATCCCCGCTTGACTCAACTAAAGCAGTGGCCGCGGCTTGGAAGAATATTGGCCCAGCCTTATTAATTATCTGCTGCTCGTTCGGTCCAGAGGGTGGCAATGTACCGCGTAACACCGTTAACCAAGGAGCAAGATCTGTTGGCAGCCGAATGTTAGGCCTCAACAAACCCACTATAGTCGAATCATCATCGCCCATCCCCTGGCCTAACCAATCGGTAAATTGCCGCGTCGACAAGTTTTGCAAACTCTCCTTTTGCCAATGCATCAGCTGAGATTCCTCAAATCTTGCCGGCGCTCGACCCAAATGTTCAGGACGAAAATGCTTCGGCATATCGGACTTAGTCAACCACCCATCGATATCGCTTGCATGACCCAGGCGAAACAACTGATTCAGAATGGCAACACTTAAAAATCCACGTTCGCGGAATTCGTGCACGCTGGTACTTCCGTGTCGTTTCGAGAGAGGCGCACCATCAGCCCCAACGAGGAGTCCAACATGTCCATATCCAGGACGACGCAATCCTAATGCATCTAAGACCATGAGTTGCCGTGGCGTATTGGTTAAATGGTCGTCACCGCGAAGTACCTGGGTAATACCCATAACTGAGTCATCGACTGCATTACAAAAGAAAAATGCAGAGGTACCGTCCTCGCGGCGGATAATAAAGTCACCAATATCATTAGCATCGTAGCGCTGCGGGCCATGCACGGTATCGACAAACTCAATGACTGCAGGCGGTACCGCGAACCTGAGCGATGGCCGCAGTCCATGTGCTTCGTGTTGCCGTCGTTCGACTGCACTTAAGTGTCGACAAGTTCCCGCGTATCGCGGCGGCTTACCCGCCATTCGCTGCAATTTTCGCGATAACTCCAACTCCATGGGTGTGCAGTAACAAGCATAGGCTTGTCCTTGGGCTTCCAGACGAATGAATAGACTGTGGTAGTAGGCACCTCTATCGGCCTGCGTATAGGGCTCGGCGGGTCCGCCAATGTCCGGCCCCTCGTCCCACCCCAGGCCCAACCAACGCAATTCCGCCATCAAGTCATCGCGGAAGCGTACCTGACTACGCTCACCATCAGTATCTTCAATGCGTAAAATGAAACGCCCGCCGCTCTGACGGGCCCATAGGTAACTAAAAAGAGCTGTTCGTACGTTACCTAAATGCAAGGCCCCGGTCGGACTTGGCGCAAACCGCGTAATGACTGGTAATGACATAGCTCAAGATTGTACCTATTCTAGTAGAATCTCGGAGTATGAAATACCTATTACTAATTTTTAGCCTGTCGATTACGGGAGTTTTGCCTGCACAAGCCGCAGAAACCGGATCCGACTCCACTACCCGCCCTTCCAACCCGTCCGCCAACTTTCCAGTCGCCGTAACCTCAGCCACACTGACACCGGCTGAAGCCACCGGCACCGCAAAAACGCGCACCATTTTAGACGCTCCAAAAGCTACGCCCACCGCCGGAGCCTCGCGCGTACAGGTCGTTACTTCTCTGGGTAATTTCGTTATTGAATTGAATGCTGAGCGAGCGCCACTTACCGTGGCGCATTTTCTGCGATACGTTGATCAAGGCCACTATTCCGGTACAATTTTTCACCGAGTAATCGCCAATTTCGTGGTGCAGGGCGGTGGTTTTGATGCCAAATACCAGCTCAAGCCCGCCCCTACCAAGGTTAACAATGAATCAGGCAACGGGCTGACCAATCAACGCGGCAGCATCGGCCTTGCACGCACCCAAGATCCGCATGGTGGCGACGCCCAGTTTTACGTAAACCTGGTTGATAACGGCGCACTGGATCCAAACGCCAGTCGCTGGGGTTACGCCGTGTTCGGCAAAATTATCCAAGGCATGGACGTCGTCGACCGAATCGGCAATTTATCCACCGGAGCGAGAGGTGCGTTCAAGGAAGACGCTCCGCTACAACCCGTCACGATAGAACGAATCGAGCGCGTCTCAACCCCGTAAAGAGCCGACGTGACCACGCTTTTTATTTCCGATCTGCACATTGACGCCAGTAGGCCAGATATATGTACGCAATTCTTAACTTTTCTGCAAACTGAGGCTGCGGCGGCGAATGCCCTATACATCCTCGGCGATCTGTTTGAATCTTGGGTAGGTGACGATGCCCCCGATACGGCGCAAGAATCGGTTATGGCAGGGCTTCGGGAACTTACAGCGCAAGGCGTACCGTGTTTCGTCATGCACGGTAACCGTGATTTTCTATTGGGATCGCGATTCGCAATGTTAACGGGATCCCAACTTTTAGCCGATCCATCGCTGTTAACTCTGTATGGCGAATCGGTTTTGGTCATGCACGGCGATGCGCTGTGCACCGACGATCATGCCTATCAGCGCCTCCGCGCCATCGTGCGTGATCCCGATTGGCAAGCGCGCTTCCTACAATTGCCCATAGCCACGCGGCGGGCCCTTGCTAGTACGGCGCGTGGCGCGAGTCGCGAGCATACCGCAAGCCTAGAATATGCCATTACTGACGTAAATGCCGATAGTGTGGCCGCGATACTAAAATCGAGTGCGAGCGGACTCTTGCTGCACGGCCACACTCACCGGCCCGCCGTACACGAAATTAAACTAGAGGATCGTCGCTTTAAGCGTATTGTGCTAGGCGACTGGTATACCCAGGGTAGCGTCGTACGGTGGGATTCTAACGGCCCAGCCTTGAGTAGTTTAAATCGGTAGTCCCGAATGAAAGCGAAAAATTTCGTCCTCGCCGGTTATTAACTCAGCCTCATGCGCCGCAAACACTGCGACCCGATCTTGCAACGATAGTTGTGCGCGATTTGCAGCGTGTCGAGCTAAATCAAGGTATAACTTATAGTGTCGCGCCTCGGCCTGGTGCAGCCCCTTGAAAAATTCTCCTGTAGCACCTCCTATATACTCGGCTAATATCTCAAATCGCTCACATGAGCGGGCTTCAATAAATGCACCACATACCATCAGATCCAACTCACGCTGTGGTTCGTGATTAGCCACTAGCTTGCGTAAACTGGCTGCATAGCGCCCTGGAGCGAGGCGCTGCGGCACGATTCCTAAGGTCTGAATTAATTTCGCAACTTGCTCAAAGTGCCGTAATTCTTCTCGCGCTAAGCGCGATAACCTATCACATAAAAGCAAATTTTCAGCGTAAGAAAACATAAGAGCGAGCGCCGTCGAAGCAGCCTTCTTCTCGCAATTTGCATGATCGATTAATAGTATCTCACGCTGCACACAAGCCAGCCGCACCCAAGCAATGGATGTTGGGACCCGCAACAAGGGATGATTGAAACTCAATTTGCAACTTTTATAGTGTCAAGCTCAACTAGCAACTCGCGCGCAGATTGAAACCGATCACTAGGAGATTTCGCCATCAGACGCTGCAACACTGGCGAGAATGCCGCGAATTGCAGCGCAATCTCGGGTACTTCAGCACGCTTGTGCTTATAAATAACTTCCATCGCATTCGATCCACTATAGGGTTTATGCCCAATCAGCATTTCGTAAAACATAATTCCTAAGCTGTATAAGTCACTGCGAGCGTCAATCGCCTCTGCGTGACCTTGCTCGGGACTCATATAATAAGGAGTGCCAAAGATCTCGCGCGTTCCCGTTAACTCTACATCGAGTTCATTGCCTTTAGCTAAACCAAAATCGATTAAACACACTGTACCATCGGCTCGTAACATCACATTAGCGGGTTTCAAATCGCGATGTAGGACTCCGACGGCATGAATAGCTTCTAGGGACCGGGCAATCTGCTTCACGTACTGCAGCGCTAGCGCTGGTGATAACGCGGTTTTCATTCGCGTGCGCAAATCACCCTGCGGGAAATATTCCATCGCAATATAGGCATGATCATCCGCAACACCCAGATCGTAAATACGTACGATATTGTCGTGCTTTAAACCTGCTACGATTTCATATTCCTGCAAAAATCGGTCGAAGTTAACCATGCGTTCGGAGACATCGGGTACTTGGCTAAATACCTTAAGGACCACCAAGGTAGCCGCGCGCTCGCTCTCCGCAAGATAGACCATGCTCATTCCGCCGCTACCAATCTGCTTAATGCAGCGATGCCCTCGGATAAGCAAGGTGCCGAAACGATAACGTTCCAAGTACTCGGGCCTAGCGCGCAATTGCAGTATATTTTTCTTGCGCTCAAGCGCCGCGTCGGTTATGGCATTAAGTAAACGTATGCGATCAATTTTTTGGCCGTACAAACGCCGTAGTCCGCGCACCATCAATGGTGCGGATACCGGATCGGGCTGCAATAGGACCAGCACAATAGGTGCAAATTCGCTGCGCTGTAATAGCTCTGAGCAAAAATTCTCTACTGCAGCAGTAGGTGCTGAGCCGACGACTACCACGGCATCAAAGCCAGTCGCAGCAAACTCATTATCCAAGGGTGGATCTAAGCCAAGTCGGTGTTCAATAACAATGGCATCGGGCCATTCAATTTCCACATGCTTTTGAATTAATAGTCGTTGCTCATTCTGCGCAGCTATCACTAACAGACGTAGCTTCATGGCTGGACGGTCCATCGTCCGATGGACGATTAAAGAACTCTAATCGACTTGAGTCCACGATCGACACCGCGACGCTGCTGTTTCGCTTCGTCTGAGCGCTCAGTCTGAAGACGGGCTAAATAATCAGGCGTAACATCCCCCGTGACATACTCACCGGAGAAGCATGAGGTATCGAAATCCTTAATGTTGGCGTTGTCGTGCCGCACCGCATGTACCAAATCGTGTAAATCCTGGTAAATGAGCCAATCCGCACCAATAACCCTACGCACCTCGTCGTCGCTGCGCCCGGCAGCTACAAGTTCAGTAGTATTCGGCATATCGATGCCATAAACATTGGGGTATCTCACTGGGGGTGCCGCCGACGCAAAATACACTTTTTTAGCGCCTGCCTCTCGCGCCATATCAATAATTTGCGCTGAAGTCGTGCCCCGCACAATCGAGTCATCGACAAGCAGAACATTTTTTCCACGAAACTCAAGGTCAATCGCGTTTAACTTGCTACGCACCGATTTTGCACGCTGTTCCTGACCCGGCATAATAAAGGTGCGCCCGATATACCGGTTCTTGATGAAGCCCTCGCGATATTTAACTCCGAGAAGTTGGGCCACTTGTACTGCGCTGGTGCGGCTCGTATCGGGAATAGGGATAACCACATCAATATCGTGATCGGGCCGCTCGCGTTTTATTTTTTCTGCCAAGTGTTCACCCATACGCAAACGCGCTTTGTAAACAGATATGTTGTCGATAATAGAATCGGGACGCGCAAAATACACATATTCAAAAATGCAAGGTGTATGGCGTACAGCGGCAACACATTGCTGCGCGTAAAATCGACCTTGATCGTCGATGAATACCGCCTCACCCGGTGCCACATCGCGTACCAACTCAAATCCCGACATATCTAACGCCACGCTCTCGGATGCGAGCATCCATTCGCAGCCTTTGTCAGTATTACGTTTACCGATCACCAAAGGTCGAATTCCGTTCGGATCACGGAACCCTAATATTCCATGACCAATTACCATCGCAACCACCGCGTAACCGCCTCGACAACGACGATATACCGCGTTAGCGGAAGCAAATATGTCTGCTGGGGTCACACGCGGCGTTCCAACACGCTGCATCTCGGAGGCTAGTACATTAAGCAATACTTCAGAATCCGAACTGGTATTCAAATGGCGACGGTCCTCTCGCACCATCACTTCGGCAAGTTCGCGCGCATTTGTGAGGTTGCCGTTATGCGCCAGACAAATTCCGTACGGTGAGTTGACATAAAAAGGCTGCGCGCCATGCGCACCATCACAACCCGACGTGGGATAACGAACATGTCCAAGGCCAACGTTACCTTTCAATTTCAACATATGTTTCTGCTGAAAGACATCGCGCACTAACCCCGAATCTTTGCGGATAAATAGCTCACCGCCTTCATAGGTCACGATACCTGCCGCGTCTTGACCTCGATGTTGCAATACAGTCAACGCATCATAGATCCGTTGATTGACCGCACTAACACCCACCATTGCCACGATTCCGCACATACTGTTGTCCCCTGATCAGCTATCGATTCTCGCCTACCATAGCTCTAATCCATCCGGCGGCAGCTTCACCATACGGCACCAATTTGGCCTTATGCCACCAACTTTCTTGATTTAAGTGCAGCAACTGACCGCCCATCGTAAGAAGCCCGACCACTACCGCGCCACGGGCGAACCCAAAAATCAGTCCAATGCCACGGTCTAACAGTCCCAACCCCACGCTGCGCAGAAAAAATCGCAATAGCCAACCCACTGCGGTACCTGTCAATAGAATAATTGCCAGGACGGCAATCCGAGCAACCCAAGAACGAACCCGGGGATCTGAAAGCAGGCCCCCCAAATGCGGTTCAAGCAGCGTACCAAAACGCCACGCCGCCCAAATTCCCCCTATCCAAAAAACTAGTGATACTGCCTCGCGAACAAATCCCCGCAGCCATCCAATTACCGTGGAGATCAACACAACGCATAGTATTAAGCCGTCAATCGCAGAGAATCCACCCATTGCCTATTCTACGTCAGCTGGGGGTACGATGCTGCCGGTATGTCTTAATACTTTGAGTTTTGCAAGAGCCCGTAGGGCTGTTTCTCGGTCTTTGTAGGGACCTACCCGAACTCGATAACGTTGGCTCGATCCCGCTCCGATTGTAGACAGGTAGGCGGGGAACTGGTTTGCGTGAATTTCAGCCAACAACTTATCCGCGTTGCCGTGGCCTGCAAAGCTACCCAGTTGTACTGACCATGAACGGTCTCGGGGCACCGCGGCCGGTGTCACCCCCTGAGCTGGGAGTTGGGTCAGCGGTGGTGCGGGCGTCGGCGTCGGTGGTGCGGGCGTAGGTGGTGCGGGCGTCGCAAAGCCTGCCGCCACTGGCGCACTGGCAGGTGCCGAGAGATCGACCGTGACATTACGAATCGGCACCTGGCTAATTTTAGGCTCTCGCAGCGGCTTCGGTCCCGACAATATTTCAGGCACAACTAGCACGACTAGCGCAGCCAAAAAACTGGCACCAATGAGGCGCTCTTTGACGCGACGTTCCATGCGAAAAAATCCTTACCTTGAGTTTTCGCGACTAGTATATTCGGGAACAGCAGTGCGCGTGATTACGCCTTTGGCATGTAGCCAGTCCAATGCGGGTCCAACCGTGTGAAACGACCCAAACACCAGAATGCGATCCTGCGGAGTAGCTACCTCTAGAACGGCGGCGCACGCCGCAGCAACGCTATCCGAAACACTGACCGGAGTGACCAAGAGTCTTGCTACACGCTCGCGCAATTCCGCAGCCGTACAACTGCGAGCTCCAATCGTAGAACAAAACCACCAAGCGTCTATGCAAGCGTACAATTCAGCCACTATTCCTGGTGCGTCTTTGTCAGTCAAAATACCGCAAATCGCATAGGATTTACCTGCGCATTTATATTCCATTAAGTTGTGTGCGAGCACCTTTGCCGCGTCCGGATTGTGCGCAACGTCGAGAATCCAAGTGGGGCTATCCAGGTTCGGTTTGATCATTTGAAACCGCCCCACCAGCTGCGCCGACACAAGACCCTGCTCTACCGCCTGCGCTGAGATTTCTAAATCTAACAATTCCTCGACCGCGGCCACTGCTGTGGCAGCGTTGTCGTACTGGGTATCGCCCAGCAAAGCAGGGGGATTGAGATTGGGTAAATTCCAACGACTGCCGCGATAGTGCCAAGTGCCGCGTTGCCGGGAATAGGCGAACTCAATACCTGGCCGTTTGAGCATTGCGCCTACCGACAGGGCAACCGTTTCAATACTCTCTGGAAGGTTCGCGCTGCCCAGCACGGCAGGGCGCCGCGCTCTAAAAATACCGGCTTTTTCACGCGCAATAGCATCGAGGCTGGTGCCTAGAAATTCCTGGTGGTCAAACCCAATACTCACCACCACCGCAACTGTCGGGTCAACAACGTTCACCGCGTCTAAGCGCCCACCCATACCGACCTCTAAAACCCAAGCGTCAAGGTTGGAGGCTTCGAACAATAACAACGCCGCCAAGCAATTGTACTCGAAAAAAGTTAGGCTATCGCAGGCGCGTGCAGCTTCAATTTTTTCGAAAGTCGACACCAGTTCGTCAACACTCGCAAGGCGATCATGCAGCCGAATTCGTTCTCGGTAATCGCACAAATGTGGCGATGTGAAAACTCCAACTCGGTATCCAGCGGCCGCTAATATCGAAGCTGAATAGGCCACTACCGAACCTTTACCGTTAGTACCTGCGACAGTAATTACCGGAATTTTGGGCTGTTTCCAATGCAAGCGAGTAAGGACCCTCGAAAGCCTTTCGAGGCCCATATCAATGGGCTGAGGATGTACCTGCGCCTGAAAGACAAGCCATTCTTCGAGATTCCGCTCTAAGCGGTCTCCCTTAACGCTCAAGCGGGTACCGGTCCCTTACCCGTAAGCATACGCAATATGGCACCGATGCGATCGCGCAACTCACGACGATCAATGATCATATCAATAGCACCATGCTCCAAAAGAAACTCGCTGCGCTGAAAACCTTCGGGCAAGGTCTCGCGCACAGTTTGCTGAATTACGCGGGGCCCTGCGAAGCCGATAAGAGCCTTGGGTTCGCCTATATTGACATCACCCAACATCGCCAAACTCGCGGAAACTCCACCGGTAGTTGGGTCCGTCATGACTGAAATAAAGGGTATGCGCGCTTCCGACAGGCGCTTCAGCGCAGCGCTAGTTTTTGCCATTTGTAACAGTGAGTAAAGCGCTTCTTGCATTCGCGCACCGCCACTCGCAGCGAAACAAACCAGAGGCATACGATGCTCCAAACTGTGCTCAACCGCGCGCACAAATTTCTCACCGACCACAGACCCCATTGATCCTCCCAAAAACCGAAATTCAAACGCACATGCGACGATGTCCAACTCGGCTAACGCACCCGCCATCACAATAAGGCCATCACGCTCCGAGGTTTGCTTTTGCGCCTGTACTAGCCGATCTTTATAGCGCTTCGAGTCCTTAAATTTAAGAGGATCTTCTGATTCTACTTTGGCGGCCAATTCCGTGGGACCAGGATCCAGGAATTTAAGCAGCCGCTCGCGCCCATTAATACGCATGTGATGACTGCACTTGGGGCAAACATGTAAATTACGTTCAATTTCCGCCCGATATAAGACCGCATCGCAGGCCGGGCATTTGGTCCAAATACCCTCTGGCACCGAGCGCGTACGGCGCTCGGTCTTAATACGTGAGGGCACAATTCGTTCAAACCAGGACATACGTTAGTTTAAACCAAATCACGCCATAGGCGGCAAGATCAGCGCTGGCTCACGGGCAGGAATGCCGTATATCGGCGGATATTCCACACGCCATAAGAATAATCCCGCTGCTGGTGCCGTGGCACCCGCCCGGTGCCGATTCCCTTCGGCCAAAATCCTTGCCATCGCATCAACAGGGTCCGCCATGCTCTGCACCTTAACAAGCGTACCGACGATATTACGGACCATATGATGCAAATAAGCGGTGGCAACGATTTCCAACCACAAGGTATCTCCTTGGCGCCGCACCAGCAATCGCTCGACGCGCCGCACCGCGGTTTTTGACTGGCACTCAATAGACCGAAAAGCCGAATAGTCGTGCTCGCCCACCAGAACTTGTGCAGCAAGGTGCATTGCCTCAGCATTGAGTGACCGGTGTATCCAGGCAGATCTTGAACGCTGCAACGCCGAACGCGCGCTACGATTTAATATACAGTAATGATAGTGTCGCCGGGTTGCGCTGTGCCGAGCATGGAAACCCACCGAGACCTCACCTACCCACTGTAGCGCAACAGTAGGCGGTAACTTAGTGTTTGCGCCTAACACCCAAGCGCGCGGCGTGCGCGTCACTTCAGTTTCGAAGTGAATAACCTGTCCGACTGCATGTACACCACTATCCGTTCTACCCGCACAAACCACGGTAATGGGATGACCCGCCACAAAGCTCAGCGCCTGCTGCACCGTATCTTGAATCGAAGTCGCATGGGCTTGCGATTGCCAACCAGCGAAATCACTGCCGTCATACTCAACTAGGGCGGCAAGACGTCCAATAAGCGCAGCTCAGCCTGGCAAAGTTTCGATGAGACGCTGGGCTTCTTGCTTTTGACTCGTGGAACCCTCGTGCACCACTTCGTCTAGAATGCTGCGTGCACCCTCTGGATCACCCATATCCATATAGGCGCGCGCAAGATCTAACTTTGTTCCCACCTCACTCATGGTTACCGGCTCAAGTTCCGGCATGGCCAATCTGTGAGTTTGTACGTTAGCGGTTTTGCCCTTCACATCACCCACGTCCAAGTCGACCCGGCGGCTTCCCTGACTGGCTTCAAACACTTCATTGGAAAATAAATCCTCGGCATGCCGCGGCTGACTAATGGTGTCAGCCGTGCCGAAAGCCTTACTGAGGTTATCCAAATCCAAATCAACACTATCGCCGCTGAGGCCGTGTAGTCTAGAAGTAGATTCGATATCCGTATGTGCCCCAGAATCAGGGTCGGCTAAGTGTGGCATTTTAGAACGCGTGGTATCGTTAACGTCCACACGATGCGGTACGAGGATGGTCGGCGCCGATTCTGGACTCAGCACCGCAGTTTTAAGCCCAGTATGATCGATGTCAAGATCAGCTACAAAAGACGCTTCCAGTTCGCGCTCAAGCTCAGTAAGGTCTTGATCGTGAGCAACAGAATTTTCTGCTGCGTGCATGTTGGCATGCGCATCAACAACATCCGCGTGAGTGCCATCGCGGGCGCTGGCACTTGCTGCGGCCGCAGCCATCATCTGTCGTGAACGCTCGTCGAGGCCAGAAATCATCGTAGGCGCATCAGCAGGATGGCTGATTTCCTCAAGACCCCCGAGTTCCAACCCTAGGTCCATTAAAGAAACTTCGGCGGTCTGCTCATCTCCCCCCTTAGAAACAATACCGCTCCGTTCGCCAGTATGGGTCAAAGAAAAATCGGCTATTTCCGATTCTACGGTGGGTTCCTCGCGCGTCGGCAGATCGCGAGTCGGAGAACTGTCGGCACCGCGCTCGGGCGCATCCAAAGTGAAGTCTAAATTCGAGGATTTTCCTAGAACCGGCATCTCGCCAGTTACGGCCGAATCGGCCGATTCATGCGCGAGCGGATGATCAAGGCGGCTATGCTCACCTTCCGGATCACCAAATAAGTCGATATCAACGCGATTCTCTCCGCCTTCAAGATTCAGATCGACCAGCGCTCCCGCACCCCGACCCCCGCCGACGGAATTCTTAAAGATCGGATCATCGGGGCAAATTTGCTTGCCCATGATAATAATTTTGTCCCATTCTCCAGCGGGCGCATGTTCACGGCTACCTTCAAGGGTCTTAGCCGTCTGCAGGAACAGATCCTTATTTCCCCACACAAAATAAATTTCTAGCAGCTTTAAGCGTAAATCACGGCGATCGGGCTCACGCTCTAACGCAATGCGCACCAGATCAGAGGCTTGATCATAAAGACCATAAGCCATATGGAAATCCGCTTCTGCTAGCGGATCACCTTGATCCAAATTAACCGCACTTTCGCTGGACATCGTATCGTCCGATATAGTCCCTTGCGGCACTACATCCGGCAGCTTATGTTCGCCGGACTCTTCCACCAGGAACGAATCATCGCCCTTGTGACCCGGCATAAGTCGTGAAGTAGTGTTGCGCAGATCCGCTACGTCGGTTTCCACAAAATTTGATAAATCCCCAGAAGCTCCAGCACGTCGCTTTTTAAACGATGCAAAACCAAGGCCGGCCAGCAACACTGCAATAGCCGCCAACGGCCACCACCAGTTTGCAGCCACCCAGTCGATCCATGAACCTGACTCCACTGGTACCGGAACCACGGGCTTAACTTTGATCTTCGGCACAGCCACCGGCGCAGGAACCGGTTCCGATACCGGCGCTACGGGTTTTGCACTATCCACGGGCGCCGGCGCTTCCGGCTTAATGACCGCCGGCGGCTTCACTAGTGCCGCCACCGGAGGTGTGATCGCGGGCGTTATGGGCACCCCTAGTTTACGCTGCAAGGCGCTGAGTTCGGCATTACGCACGTCAATCAATCGATGCGACTCAGCCAACTGCGACTCCAGAACTTTTACGCGATCCTTGAGCGCCTGAGCTTCAGCACTATTACCACCGGTTACGCCGCCACCCGTGGACGGAGTAACGAGCCGTAAGTGGTGGCCCTTAGCCGTACCTGTCTTGCTTAAAGCATTGCGATGAATCTCGCGATTGACTTCGTTGACGGCTTCCGACTGATTCAAGGCTGCAATTTCGTTGGCACCAGGAACACGCAATACCGAGCCTTTGTGCAGTACATTCATGCTGCCGCCGAATGCATCCGGGTTAGCACGGTACAAAGCCACCATGGTTTGATCTAGCTTGGCAGCCGAGCCAGGCTGCAAGCTACGAGCGATTTTTGATAGAGAATCTCCGCCCGCAACCCGATAGCTACTGGTTGCGCCAGCTAAGCTCGTTGCGCCAGCTAACGGCTTTACCACCGTATCAAGCGGCGCTGAACCCGTAGGTTCTGCTGCGGCTGCAGGCTTACCACTCGGCATAACTACCGGTGCCGCATTATTGGCAGCCTCGCCAGGCGTGTAAATCGGGGGGTCTAGCAACACCGTGTACTCGCGCATAAGGTGTCCACGCGCCCAATTGACTTCCACTAAAAATGTCACGAATGGTTCCGGAATCGCCTCCAGCGACCGGACCTGTAATACCTCACGACCACTTTTACCCTTCCCAACCTTGAAAGTTAAGGAGTTCAAAAACGGTGGTCGATCAATTCCGTAGCGGGTAAACACTTCGCGGCCTGCGAGCGTTGCCCGCAGGGCCGTCAATTCGTCGGGCGCAGCCGCCACGAGGTCAATTTCCGCGTTTAACGGCTCGTTTAGAGCTGAATTTAAGTGAATTTCACCGAGACCCAAAGCTACGCTCAAGGTCGGGAACAATAAGTACGCCAAAAGCACCAGTCGAGGCATCATCGCAGACATTTCTACTCCCAGGGTACCAACAAATAAACGTCTAAAGTTCATTGCAACAGATGACCTTATACTCGAATTCTCGACTATAACTTAATGAGGCCGATTTACCAAAATCTGGGCTACCGAAAGTGCGTTGTAGGCCGCACATTTCCTAATATTATCGGCTACAACCCAAAAATTTAGAGATCGATCACGGGTAATGTCGGCCCGCAGTCGTCCGACATAGATTCGATCAGGTGCTGCGGCGAGGGCCGCTGGCGTTAACTGGGTTTCCATTCCCGCCTCCATGAAACTTAATTCTTTATTGCGACGCAGCATCTCAATCGCCTCTGCGCTGCCAATGGCACGCTCAAAGGTTGCATGGACCGCCAAGCTATGACCGAAAAATACCGGAACCCGCACTGCTGTCACATTAATACCCAGGTGTGGCAGTGCTAATACGCGGCGACACTCATTTAATAGCCGGCGCTCTTCCCTCGACACGCCATCGGCCTCAATAGTATCAATTTGAGGAATGACATTAAATGCAATTTGAGCACCAAAAGCCTTACCGCTCGCCTTGCGGCCGCTCAGCATTGCCACGGTTTCGCTCGCCAATTCCTCCATCGCACTACGACCACCACCAGATACCGCCTGATAGGTTACCACCTCAACGCGCGCCAAACCCGCCAATGAATGCAACGGAGCCAACACCGTGGCGAGCGCAACACTCGCGCTTCCCGGTAATGCAATAAGGCCACAGTGAGTGACCTTTGCAAGCACCGCGGCATTAACATCAGCGACCACCATGGGGACATCATGGCGATCGCGCAGCGCCCCCGAACAGTCAATTACCCAGGCATGCACCGCTGCGGCTTCGGCGTAACGCGCTGTCAACGCTGATCTACCGCAAAAAAACACTAGATCAGCGGTCGAGAAATCAAACGCATCGACATCCGATAGTACATCGTCGCTCACCTTACGGCCTAAATAACGCGCTTCATCTAGCAAGTGCAATTCAGCACAACTAATTTTCCGAGTGCGTAATTCTTCAACCAGAGCCTCGCCAATAAGACTTGCGGCGCCCACCACCGCTACCCGCGGCTTCAATTCCGCACCGTAATTATTGGAGTAGTCGTCACTACATCGGCGCATTGAGCGCGAAAACGCAAATAATGATCCATCAGCACGATCGCGAGCATAGCTTCGGCAATAGGCGTGGCGCGGATTCCGACACACGGATCGTGGCGACCCGTAGTGATGATTTTTGTGGCTTGGCCTCGCACATCAATAGTGTCGCCAGGCACGGTAATACTTGAGGTAGGTTTCAACGCGATACTAACCACAATATCCTGCCCAGAAGAAATGCCGCCCAATATGCCGCCCGCGTGATTGCTCTTAAATCCCTGTGGTGTCAGCTCGTCTCGATGCTCAGAACCTCGCTGCGCCACTGCGCCAAAACCCGCTCCGATCTCGACGCCCTTGACAGCATTTATTCCCATCATTGCGCTTGCTAAATCGGCATCCAGCCGATCAAACACCGGCTCCCCTAAGCCAGGCGGAACACCTTTCGCGATTACAGTTACCCGCGCACCCACCGAATCACCCGCCTCACGAAGATTCCATATGAACGCCTCTAGCTCTTTAACGCGACTAGGATCAGGGCAAAAAAATGGGTTGTCGTAGCAGCTCGCTAAATCCACCGGGTCCAGCACCTTGGAGCCAATTTGCGACAAAAACCCCTGTATCGTAATGTTCAATCGCTGCGCCAAATATTTTCTGGCGATAGCACCGGCCGCCACACGTATAACCGTCTCGCGAGCCGATGAACGCCCGCCACCACGATAATCACGAAATCCGTACTTCTGTTGGTAGGTATAGTCGGCATGGCCCGGACGAAACCGATCTTTGATCTTCTCGTAGTCACGTGATCGTTGATCCTCGTTCTCCACCAGTATGCCGATCGGGGTGCCAGTAGTTTTACCTTCAAAAACCCCCGACAATATTTTTAATTTATCAGGTTCGTGACGCTGACTAGTGAATTGCGAGGTGCCGGAACGACGTCGTTCAACGTCTACCTGCAAATCCGACTCAGCCAACTCTAGTCCCGGCGGACAACCGTCCACCACGCCGCCCAACGCCGGACCATGACTTTCGCCAAAAGTAGTTAGGGTGAATATTTTGCCAAACGTATTACCTGCCACCGTTATTTCTCCATGTCCGAAGCCGCTAGCATAAACACTCCACCGCCGCCCATGGCAATTTCTGGCCATATAAAGGGCATACGCGGAAATGCCCGCAACAAAGCACGCTCCGTATTACCCACTTCAACAACTAGCAGACTATTTGCATGCATATGCTGACGAGCGGTCGCAAATATCTTACGTACCGAATCCAGACCATCCGCTCCCGCCGCCAGGCCCAACCTCGGTTCATGGCGATATTCACTGGGCAAATTACGCATTTCGGCGCGACCTACATAGGGTGGATTACTCACAATGATATCGTAACGGCAGCCTTCTACCGCAGCGAAGTGATCCGATTTTAACACCCGCACTCGTTCACTGAGCCGTAAGGCACGAACGTTGCGCCGACACACTTGTAGCGCCGCCGCTGAAATATCGAGCGCATCGACGCTGGCCCTCGGAAACGCAGTTGCGCACGCGAGCGCAATTGCCCCAGAGCCCGTGCCCAAGTCCAATATACGTCGCACACGACGTTTTACCCAAGGCCGGAATCGCGCCAATATTAGTTCCGCGATCGGCGAACGCGGCACCAAAACACGCTCATCTACATAAAATTCAAGACCCGCAAAATAAGCTCTATGAGTCAGGTAGGGTAACGGTAGCCGCTCCTGAACACGCCGCTGAAGCAACTGATTCACCCGCGCAATACGCCGTGGGGTCAAGTTTTTAAGATAGGCGTTACTTCCTTCTGAATGCGCAAGCCTCGCCACATAAAACACTAACTCTGCGGCCTCATCCCAAGCATTATCCGTACCGTGTCCAAAATGTACGCGGGCATGCAAAAGCGCTTGGGCACAACGCTTAATAACCGCGCCGACACTAGTCGTACCGGCATTCGATGAGTCACTATGAGATAATTGATGCATGAATTTGCAGAATAAATTTCCGCCGTTATTTGTATTACTACAATATATATTGCCGCAACACACGCTCTCTCGCTTGGTTCTCAGAGCTACCCGAGTAAAAATTGGCTGGTTCAAAGATTTATTAATAAGCAGCTTCCTCAAGCTCTATCCCGTCAATATGCAAGAGGCTACTCAAAGCGATCCCTTACGTTACGCAACTTTTAATGAATTTTTTACCCGTGCACTGAATAAAGACGCCCGCCCCGTTACCGCTGATCCGCATACTATCGCAAGTCCGGTAGACGGTACCGTCAGCGAATGCGGCACCTTAAATTTCGATCAGCTCCTACAAGCCAAAAATCATGCCTATTCCTTAGCGGATCTATTGGCAAACCAAAGTTGGGCAAAGCGCTTTGAAGGCGGTACTTACGCAACGATTTATCTTGCACCCTACGATTATCACCGGATTCACATGCCCATTCGGGGTCAATTGCGCGACACCGTGTACGTGCCCGGTCGACTCTTTAGTGTTAACGGCATAACCGCACAATATGTACCGCGACTGTTTGCCCGCAATGAACGAGTCCTGACGCTATTCGACACGGCGGGCGGCGCCCTTAGCCTTGTCATGGTCGGAGCACTTAACGTCGGCAGCATGACCACCGTTTGGGCGGGCGATATTACCCCCACCCGGCGCAAAATCGTCACTCGCCTACCTGAGACTCAAATTGATCTTGAGCAAGGGGCCGAGTTAGGGCGTTTCAATATGGGTTCGACCGTTATCCTAATATTTGAAAAGGATCGCGTACGCTTAAGTCCTGACCTTAGCAAGGGGTCTCTCGTCAGGTTCGGTCAAGTACTTGGGAGACTTGTTTAAAAATGTCATGGCAACCTAGCGCGACACTCCCGACCCTCAAACGACGTGCGCAATTGCTCGCAATAGTTCGCGATTTTTTTGCAAAACGTCACGTCCAAGAAGTGGAAACCCCGGTATTAAGTACCGCAGCTGTAAGTGACTGCCAAATCGAATCGCTCACGACTCGAATTACCGGCAGAAGTGAAGCATTTTTCCTGCATACATCACCCGAATTTGCGATGAAGCGCCTACTCGCCGCTGGCAGCGGTGATATTTTCCAAATCTGCAAAGTATTCCGTGATGCGGAACACGGCCGTTGGCATAACCCAGAATTCACGCTCATTGAATGGTATCGCCTAGGATTTGACGATTCGGCCCTTATGACCGAAGTTGAGGCCTTAGTAACTGCCCTACTCTATCCCCAACCACTTAAACGGGGCGCGGAGCGATTGACTTATGCGGATGCTTTATATCGCCATACCGGCGTCGATGCCCATCGGGCGAGCGACCTTGATTTAACCCAAGCAGCCGTGCAGCATGGAATTATCTGTAATGCTGCATTGGATAGGGACGCTAAACTCGATCTGTTGATGGCTTTAGTCGTAGGTCCTAAATTAGGCCGAGAATGCCCCTGCTTTATTTACGACTATCCCGCCTCGCAGGCATCGCTCGCCCGAATTAAGCCGGGCTTCCCAGCGGTAGCCGCTCGCTTTGAGCTCTACATCGACGGTCTTGAACTCGCAAACGGATTTCACGAATTAGGCCAAGCCGATGAGCAACGTACTCGATTCAGTCGGGATCTCGCAACGAGGCGGGTGCGTGGCCAAGTCGAGCCCCCATTAGATGAAGAACTGCTTGCCGCCCTCGCCGCCGGACTACCCGAATGCGCCGGAGTAGCGCTTGGCTTTGATCGACTAGTCGCGATCAGCACCGGCGCCAAAAGCCTAGGCGAAGCGATGGCTTTTTCGTTAGCTGCTCAATGAAGCTAGCTCTTACCGCGCGATAAATACTCGCCGGTGCGGGTATCAATCCGCAACATTTCGCCCTCATTGATGAACAGCGGCACCCGCACCATAGCGCCCGTCTCAAGCTTTGCAGGCTTAGATCCACCCGTTGCCGTGTCACCACGTACACCCGGGTCCGTTTCAATCACCTTGAGCTCCATATGCGCAGGCGGTGTGACCTGAAGCGGTACGCCATTCCACAAAGTAATAATGCAGACCGTGCCATCTTTAAGCCACTGAGCACCATCGCCAACTGCCTCTTTCGAAGCGGTTAACTGCTCAAAAGTCTCTGGCGCCATGAAGTGGAAAAAATCTCCTTCTCGGTACAGATATTGCAATTCTGTATCCACTACGTCCGCACCTTCCACCGTATCACCGGACTTCCAGGTGCGCTCAATCGTACGCCCAGTTTTCAAATTCCGAACTCGAACACGATTGAAAGCCTGACCTTTACCCGGCTTAACCATTTCGTTCTCAACGATGGAATACGGGTCTCCGTCAATAAGGATCTTCAATCCAGATTTAAATTCATTGGTGCTGTAGTTTGCCATCGCGGCCTTTAGGAATTGCGGGCTAGTATCATAGCTGCAACCCCCACTTTAAGCCAATTCGGACGCTTTTTGGCCGCCTGGTGTTACAATTTGTCGCTATTTTCCGAGGTATTCAACCCGTGCGAGATCAAGCAGCAGTTTCACTCATTGTGATGACCCGATCCGAGGATCATGTCGAGGCCATCAACAGCACACTGCGCAATGCTGGCCATCCAGTGCATTGTACCTGGCTGTCTGATGCCGGCGATCTCGGCGATGCGGTGATTCAGCTCAATCCTGAAATGCTGCTGGTCTTCATCGATGAGGTCTGGACGGACCTCAACGCAATTATCGCGGTCAAAAAACAAAACGCGCCAGAAATGCCGGTCCTAATCGTACGCGAACATGTGGACGAGGCTGCAATCGCGGACGCCATGCGCATGGGCGCTCAAGACGTTGTCACCCTTTCAAACCGTAGCCGCCTGCAAGCGGTAGCCACCCGCGAATTACGTTCCTACCGACTCGAGCGCGCCCTTTCCAGCACCCTGTCCTCGGCCCGCGAATATCGCGAACAACTACAGAATTTCCTAGATGGATCCGCTGACGCCATTACTCATGTCCAAGAAGGGATTATTGTTGATACCAATACCGCTTGGTCAGAACTGTTTGGTTATTCGCCCGACGCTGCATTACATGGCACGCCATTAATGGACTTATTCGAACTAGAAACGCATCCCGCGCTCAAAGGCGCATTAGTTGCCTGCCTGCAAGGCAAATGGACTGATCACGAGCTCAAAGTACAAGCACTATTATCTGATGGGTCTAGCTTACCGCTTGAACTTCACCTTGCTAAAGCTGATTACGACAATGAACCAGCGATACGTATTAGCATTGCAGCCGGAAAAAAAGCGGTCGATCTCGAACATCTATTGACTGATGCGGTAAAAAACGATGCTTCGACTCGATTCCTACAACAGCGCTATTTAATCGACGCTATAAATGAGCGTTGCGCCCAGAGCATCAAAGGGGGCGTGCGTCAATTTGCACATATCAAACCCGATCGTTTTCTCGAGATCCAAACCGCCATCGGCATACTCGCGAGTGAAGAGTTCATAGGCCAACTCGCTGAATTGTTACGAGTACAAATAGTGCCTGGCGATATCTGTGGCCGATTCGGCGGAAATGCCCTGCTGGTATTGCTGGAGCGAGGTACAGCGCGCGATATTGAGACCTGGGCCGAAAATATCGTCAAGCGGATCCAAGAGCATGTTTTCAGCATCGGTGATAAGACTTTATCAGCCACGGTAACCGTGGGTTTAGGTTTACTCCCAGCGACATCGCCGCATATCGATGCGCCCATCATTGAAGCAGCCATTGCCGACGCGGTCAGTGCAACCCGCCGCGGACGTGAGCAGGGCGGCAATCAGATGTACGTGGTCGACAAAGCCGATACCGACACCCGCGTACTAGCTTACGACAAGATCTGGGTGAAGCACATCAAAAGCGCTCTGATGGAAAATCGCTTCCGCTTAGTTCAGCAACCGATCGCAAGTCTGCTGGGCGACGATAAAGGTATGTTCGACGTACTAGTGCGCATGCTTGATGAGCAAGGTAATGAAGTATTACCGACCGAGTTCATCGCGGCTGCTGAACGCAATGATCTTATGAAAAACATTGATCGTTGGGTCATTGGTGCATCGATGTCCTTTTGCGCCAATCGCAAATCGGGCTGTATATTTGTGCGCGTGTCAAACGATACCCTACTCGACAAGAGCGTGATCGCATGGTTAGAAACTCAACTTAAGTCCCTTAAAATCGATGCAAAGCGGCTATGCATCCAGGTAACCGAAGAAATGGCGACTCAGCACCTCGAGCAAACCAAGCACTTTGCCGCAAATTTACGCAGACTAGGACTCGGTTTCGCGTTGGAGCATTTCGGAACCGGACGCGATCCTTTCCGCCTCCTGGCGGACATCCAAATGAATTTCATCAAAGTCGATGGCTCACTGATGCAAGGCCTATCCACTAATCAACTGCAACAGCAGCGTGTCAAAGGATTGGTGGAAGCCGCCAAGAAAAAACAAGTCGAAACTATTGCCGAACGAGTCGAGGACGCCAATACCATGGCGGTACTATGGCAACTCGGCATCGAGTTCATACAGGGCTACTTTGTCAATGTACCCGAAGAAGTCACCATGTCGGGTGACCAGCGCTAACTTAAACCGACACTTCTAGTCGATCCACTTTTTTATAGGCGCGTGAAAATTTCTGTCGACGCTGTCCTTTGCGGTCCTGAAATTGTTTCAGATCTTCAAATTTAAGCTTCATTGGGGCGCTATTACCGCTGAACACGGTCAAGACCTCTCCGGGTGCAACAATCGCCATAGCGACCAAATATTCATCCCGATCTGCCGACTTCTTGCCGGGAATACCGTACAAATTCTGACCCTTTCCTGAAGTCATTGCCTCGATTTTTTCGGTCGGCAAAGCTAACACTTCACCCTCATTATTCACGAAAATTGCGAGCGATTTCGTACTTGAAACTGCAAAAGCGGGTAAAACTTGAGCATTTTCCGGTACTTTGAGTATCGATTTTCCCTTCCGATTACGCGAATAGAGTTCACTCAAAGCGATAACAAACCCGTATCCAGCATCGCTCACCAATAACCAGCGATCACTAGGCTCACCAATTAAAACCGCGGCAAAGGTCGCCCCATCCGGCGGATCAACGGTTCCCGATAAGGGTTCGCCATGTCCGCGCGCAGCCGGCAGTTGATGTGCATCCAGACTATAAGCGCGTCCAGTGGAATCAATAAACACCGCCTGCTGTAAGTTGCGGCCCCGCGCAGCTGCCTGAAACTCATCTCCAGTTTTATAAGTTAAAGCCCTGGCGTCGATGTCGTGTCCTTTGGCCGCACGCACCCACCCCAAGCGCGACAACACTACCGTCGTAGGCTCAGCTGTCAGTAAATCAATTGCCGAGATGGCTTGTGCGGCTTCACGTTCGACTAGGCGAGTACGGCGTTCATCACCGTAGTGCTCGGCATCGTTCAATAGTTCATCGCGTACCAATTTCGTCAATTTTGCTTTCGACTTCAAAATCGCTTCGAGTCCATCTCGCTCATCACTGAGTTCTTTTTGCTCCAACTTGATTTTCATCTCTTCAAGTCTCGCCAGGTGTCGCAACTTGGTCTCAAGAATCGCTTCAGCCTGCTCGTCAGACAGTGAAAATTGCTTTATGAGAACCTGTTTCGGGTGATCCTCGCTACGCACAATACGAATGACTTCATCTAGGTTCAAATAGGCAATCAGTAGGCCATCAAGAATATGCAACCGAGCATTCAGTTTTGCCAGCCTATAAGACAAGCGACGCGTGACGGTAGACTTGCGAAATTCTAACCATTCCAACAACAATTCCTTAAGACCCATCACTCGTGGGCGACCATCTAACGCGATGACATTGAGGTTGACCCGGTAACTTCGCTCAAGATCCGTTGTGGCGAACAGGTGCGCCATAAGCCCCAGCGTATCGACGCGAGGGGATTTCGGTACTATCACCAATCGAGTGGGGTTCTCGTGATCCGATTCATCACGAAAGTCTTCCACCATCGGCAGCTTTTTTTGCTGCATTTGTGCGCCGATTTGTTCGAGCACCTTGCTCCCGGAAACCTGAAATGGCAAAGCGTCTATAACGATTTCACCATCATCTACGGTGTAAGTCGCACGCGCCTTAAAACTACCCATACCAGTCTCGTACATCTGCACCAACTCATCGCGCGGCGAAACAATTTCCGCTCCGGTTGGCAAATCCGGCCCCTTAATAAAGGTCATAATTTTACGCGTGCTAAGCTCAGGGTCGTCTAACAAGGCCACGCACGCTTTGACGACTTCGCGTAAATTGTGCGGCGGAATATCGGTTGCCATACCCACAGCAATGCCAGAACCGCCGTTGAGCAATAGGTTCGGCACGCGAGCCGGCAACATGGTGGGCTCTTCGAGCGATCCATCAAAATTAGGCGCCCAATCCACGGTGCTTGCTTCAAGTTCTTGCAATAATAAAGTGGCGTATCGCGTAAGCCGTGACTCGGTGTAACGCATCGCAGCGAAGGACTTAGGATCGTCGGTGGATCCCCAATTGCCTTGACCATCAACCAACGGATATCGATAAGCGAAATCCTGCGCCATGTGCACCATGGCCTCATAACAAGCTGAATCGCCGTGCGGATGAAACTTACCGATGACATCGCCAACCGTACGCGCAGATTTTTTATGTTTAGCGCCAGCGGCTAAGCTAAGCTCACTCATTGCATAAACAATGCGCCTCTGTACCGGCTTCAGGCCATCGCCCAAGTGCGGTAGAGCCCTATCCAGAATGACGTACATCGAATAATCGAGATAAGAACGCTCAACAAAGGCTTTCAAAGGTTCTTTTTCGATTCCCTCGAAATTAAGCTCCTGATCTTTCATTAATAATGCGCGCTATACATGTGCCAAATTGCCCTTTTTTTCCAACCATTCGCGTCGGTCTGCAGCACGTTTTTTCGCCAACAGCATATCCAGCATGGAATCCACGTTGTCCTCGGCATTGACCGTCATTTGTACCAAGCGACGGGTCTGCGGTGCCATGGTGGTCTCACGCAATTGTAAGGGACTCATCTCACCGAGCCCTTTAAAGCGCGTCACTACAGGCTTTGCTCGGCTGTTGTTGGCGGTTATACGCGCCAACGCCTTCTCACGCTCCGATTCATCCAATGCGTAAACCACCTCTTTACCCGCATCGATACGAAACAGCGGCGGCATACAGACATACACATGTCCGGCAAGCACCAACGGCCGGTAATGCCTTAAAAATAGCGCACACAACAAGGTCGCAATATGCTGACCATCACTGTCAGCATCCGCCAATATACATATTTTGTGATACCGTAAGCCCGATATATCGCTTGCTGCCGGCTCAACGCCGATCGCAATACTGATGTTATTAACCTCTTGGGATTGTAATACTTCGCCAATATCAGCTTCCCAGGTATTCAATATTTTTCCGCGCAAGGGCATTATCGCCTGGGTGACTCGGTCACGAGCTTGTTTGGCTGATCCACCGGCCGAATCGCCTTCGACTAAAAATAATTCGCCACGCCTAGGGTCTTGACTCACACAATCGGCCAATTTCCCCGGCAAGGCTGGCCCCGCGACGATACGCTTGCGAGCAATTTTTTGACTATCCTTCAAACGCTGTTGGGCGTTTGAAATCGCCAGCATTGCGATCTTCTCACCCTGGTCAGAGTGTTGATTAAGCCAAAGCGTGAACGCATCTTTAATTACGCCTTGAACAATCCCGGCGGATTCACGCGACGAAAGTCTTTCCTTGGTCTGCCCGGCAAATTGTGGCTCGCGCATTTTCATGGAGAGCACAAAATTCACACCTTCCCAAACATCTTCAGGCGCTAGTTTGAGTCCACGAGGCACCAAATTACGAAACTCGCAAAACTCACGCACGGCATCAGTAGCCCCAGCCCGCAACCCATTGACATGCGTCCCCCCCTCAACGGTGGGAATCAAATTGACATAGCTTTCGGTAACGTTATGTTCGGAATCGAGCACCCAAGCAAAAGCCCAGTCCAGCGAGCCCCCCTCGATGTCCCGCTGACCGTAAAAGGTTTCGGCGGGCAACCATTCGCCCTTCCCCAATTCTTC
>JAYVYN010000145.1:0-3658 GCA_043784265.1 Gammaproteobacteria bacterium
CGAACGTCTCGGTATACCCTCGGTGTAGCAAGCAGACTCGGCAGTGGGCGTACGCAGG
The DNA here is from genome assembly GCA_043784265.1 of Gammaproteobacteria bacterium. Lineage (GTDB taxonomy): Bacteria > Pseudomonadota > Gammaproteobacteria > Steroidobacterales > Steroidobacteraceae > Bog-1198. The sequence goes on from JAYVYN010000145.1 coordinate 59, forward strand.
GTGGCTCCGCAAAGCCGTTACTCGGCCTTGCTGCCTTCCGCATTGGGTGCGACCTCTTTCCGTCATCACCGCTGCGGTAAATTCGCGCACACGCGAAAGAAGTGGCGGCTAATTTTGACGCGGGTACAACCGTAGCCTCGGCGGTAGCGTTAACTCATAGTGCGGATATCGCCGTGATATTCGCCGATCAATATATGAGTGAGAGTGGTGCTGGTCACCGGCAATCCGGTCACTATGCCGTGATCAATCAGGTAGCCGGTGTGATGGAAGCGTGGTACCTAGGCATGGCCGGCGGAAAGGCTAGCGCGAATCTGCTGTTCGGAACGGTGGCATCATCAGGCAAGCTACCGATTAGGTTTCCGGAATCGAAGCGTGATCTACCGCACGAGCGGATTTTTGGAATTGCGGCGCCGAGCGCTACCAAAAATGATTTGCTTGCTCAGAATGATTTATTGGTCAATTGGGTGGTTGATGGGGAAAAACGCCAACTCTTCTATAAGTACAGCGATTTGCGGGTTGATTTTAGTGCAAAAAGCGTAAGTTTTACAATTAAAAATGTCGGTTGCGTGAGCGGAACGGAAATCGCAGAGATCTATGTGGGTCTACCAAAGGCGAGCAGTGAGAATTTCCGTCGTGTTGCCGGATGGCAACGTCTGGATCTTGCTGCCGGTCAAGAAAAATCCGTCACTGTGGCGCTTGAGCCTTTGGCAGTCGCACCTTTCGATGAGAAAAAAGACGCCTGGATTTGGCGTTCGGGTTTGTACACCGTTTCCGTTGGAGTCTCATCGCGCGATCTGCCGCTACAGTCTACTGTCGCGCTGTACTAATGGCATCACATAATTACATCGCATAGCTAAATCACATTCCCAGTTCACGGGCGTGTGCATGTCACGGCTTGGTCTTTTGCAGCAATAAGACGAAGCGATCAGTTTTGCCAAGCATAGGCGGTTTGTAAGAAATTTGATTGCGGGCGTCTTGAGAATTGCGTAGTAGATCGCTGCGAGTCACGAGCTTGAATCCGCGACTCTCAAATTCTTTGATCGCAAATGTATCCTCAATACGATGCAATGAGGAAGCGTCGCTGTTGCCGTGGCCTATTTGAGCTGCGTGGTCTATGATCAGCAGCATACCTCCAGGTTTCAGGGCTTGAGCCAGCTGATCGAGTACGGAAGCAGTTTCGATTTTCGGCCACACGCCTTCGCTATCGATCCAATAAAGATCGTGATAGACCTTGCTCAGCAGAATTGCATCCAGTGTTTGGAGTTTTAGGTTCATTTGATTCAGATTGAGCGTGCGATGCTCAACGTTTTTTAGCCGATTGCTGGCAAGACGCGTGCTAAGCTCGGGTTCGCTCCACTTATCGAAGGCTGCGTTGTTAATAAGTAGTACGTGACCCTTGTCGCCGACTAGGTAGCTTAATAACTCGCTGTAATAACCGTCACCGCCTAAAAAATCCGCAACTTGCATACCGGGTGCAATGCGGGTCAGGCGCAATATGTCGGTGGGATGATCCAATGCGTCGCGCTTCAAGTCGCTAGCACTACGCCCCAGATGCGCAGCTGCCAAATCGAATTGATCCGCGTTGGCGTTCAGCGCGAACAAAAACGAACTCAATAAAAAAAAGCGTTGCATATATGCGTTCATAAAAACTACTCCGCTAGGCTGTTGAGGTCTAGAATTCATCATATCATCGTCAAAAAAACAAGGCTTTCTCGAGTATGCTTAAAGTAGACCTCGCTCCTATAATCTCCTGCGCAAATTGTCGCCAACCGATGCAGTTCCGTGACCTAGAGCGTACAGATCATGGCGTGGTGCGAGTAGATCTTTGCTTTACCTGCGCCGGCATTTGGTTCGATAGTGGTGAAAGTATCCAATTGGCCCCGGCTGCGGTGATCGAGTTATTCAAGGAAATCCATGCTCATCGGGATTTGCCGCGTCAGGCCCTGGGTGATCACCTAGGTTGCCCGCGATGTGGGGATGCGCTAGCGCTAGGTTTTGATTTGTGTAAAACGGGTCGCTTTACCTATTTTCGCTGTCTGCGAGGCGACGGGCGCTTCACGCCATTCATGCAGTTCCTGCGCGAAAAGCAATTTATTTGTGATTTGACTGTGGTGGAAATTCAGCGGGTGCGGTCCAAGGTACGCCAGATACGCTGCTCGGAGTGCGGAGCACCCATTGACCTGGAGCATTACAGCCAATGCGAATATTGCCATTCGCCGGTTTCATTTCTGGATCCCGAGGCGGTCGAGAAGGCGATGCATATGTGGTCCGATGCCGAGGGCCGGCGTCACTTGGCGCCTAACATGGAGGCCGCAGCCACCGCCTTGATGCGATTACAACTTCCGCACGCGACCCCCACTCCATTGGGAAATCTTGGCAGCCAAGGTCTGCTGAGCGGCCAGAATCTACAGAGTGGCGCGGATCTGGCGCTAGACTTGGTATCTATCGGAATTCAAGCAGTCGGGCGATTGTTCGAACATTGAAAAATCATCGCCGTTAGGCGCGCGGCCCATAAGTAACGATTAGGCTGTGAAGCGGCGATAGCGTCCCTACAAATTGCTCGGCATCCACCATGAGCACCAGCTTGGCACGGAGCTTGTCGGCAGCAGCGATTATCCGTTCCAGTGATTTCAGGGCAATCATTTCGGCCCCCATCACCACGATTACATGACTAGAAGCAAACAGATCTTGGCCATCTAGCCATGCTTGATCGAAGCTGACCCAGGTACAGGCGTCAATGTGCAGTGCCTGGAAATCGGCGACGGCCCTATTGGAGAGGGCGACGCCCATGATCCGGTGGCCCTGTGCATGCCAAAATTTGCTCGCCGCCGTTAATAGCTTGTACTTGTTGGTATCGGTCGGCGTCTTCAATGCCTTAAAATCACCGCCGCTGATTAAGTAGTGAATAAGACTGGACTCGTCTAGTGGTTGGGCGACCGATGTATAAGTGTGTCCAGGCGGCTCTTTCTTGATACCTCGCAATGACATGATTGCCACACGCCGCATGAGTGATTTTTCGGCTTCAACTAAGTCCCGGCTGGTGAAGTGGATTGCCTCTCCAGTCGCCACCGCCAATGCGACTAGTTCCGGAGAATTCATGATGCCTTGGCGAACGGCTTCGAGTTGCTCAGTGTCGGCGGTGCGGGACCTTAGGAATTGGACCAGATGCGCTTCCGTAAATCGGTTGCGCTGTCGGGCGATAGCCCGTAGTGCGAGGCTTGGATCTTCGATCATAGCGGCGCCGTTTTCGGCCGCGATTCGTTGTCGATCATCGATGCGTTGTTGCAAATGATTGGGTAGCTTTCGCCCAAGCGAACGCGTACCTTTAATCCCTGTTCTACGTCCTGCCACTAATTCAATTTGTTGACCTTCCAGGCTTCGGTGGTCGATCCTGATGTCATGACCGGCTCTTGCCAAGTGCCGATTCGTGCACTCCGCCCAGGCTGCACGCCATTCCAAAATATTGTTCTTTCGATTCCAGTGCCGGGCCTTGAGGCCAAAGCCCTCAGGACTCACTGCCCTTAGGGTTAGTAATACATTGGCGTGTGGATTGCCGATGGTAATACAGCGGACGCTGAAATCCGCAACCATGCCGTGCCG
>JAYVYN010000146.1:0-3242 GCA_043784265.1 Gammaproteobacteria bacterium
AAGTCCGATAATCCGTCGATAACTCGGGATGTCTCGGGCGAAGGCGTGCAACAGGCTTTACTTAAATTGATCGAGGGTACGATTGCGTCGGTACCTCCGCAAGGTGGACGTAAGCACCCGCAGCAAGAGTTTTTGCAGGTTGATACCACCAACATTTTATTTATTTGCGGCGGCGCTTTCGCAGGTCTGGAAAAAATCATCATGAACCGCACTCATAAGAGTGGTATCGGGTTTGTGGCTGAGGTGCGCGAAGCCAATGCGCGTCCGCATGGCAATGATGTGTTTCACGACACAGAGCCCGAAGACTTGATCAAGTATGGTTTGATCCCTGAGTTCGTGGGGCGCCTGCCGGTGGTCGCCACGCTTGAAGAGCTGGACGAAGAGGCCCTAATTTCTATTTTGATTAAGCCGAAAAACGCCTTAACCAAGCAGTATCGAAAGCTGTTTGACATGGAAGGTGTGGAACTGGATTTGCGTGAGGATGCGTTACGCTCGGTCGCGAAAAAAGCGATGCAGCGTAAGACCGGAGCGCGAGGTCTGCGCACCATTCTTGAGAATGTATTGCTCGATACCATGTATGACTTGCCCTCTTTGCGCAATGTGCAAAAAGTGGTGGTCGATGAACAGGTAATCGAAGGTCATGAGAAGCCTTATATCGTGCATCGCACTGAGGAGACTCGCTTGACGTCGGTAGAGGAGCGGCGTCCTACGGGTTCTGATCCTTTGTAGCGCGAGTTTGGTGTCGGCGCATGAATGGGGTGGCTTGAAACTTTGGCGTGAAGGCCGCATGTATCGCCTAAGGTGTGCAATTGTTCAGCCTTGTCCAAATTAAAGGATTGCCGTGAGCGACGAAACTAAAAGCGATAAACCCGTAGTTGCAGTAGTAGCGACCCCCGAAGTGGCGACCCCCGAAGCGGCGGCCCCCGAGGTTCTGGGGATGCCGGTGCTACCATTGCGGGATGTGGTGGTCTATCCGCATATGGTGATCCCGCTATTTGTGGGGCGCGACAAATCCATCGTAGCACTCGATTTGGCGATGAAAACCGACAAGCGGATTTTGTTGGTGGCGCAAAAACAAGCCGATATAGACGATCCTAAGGCCGAAGACCTGTACCGAGTGGGTACCGTTGCGACTATTTTACAGCTACTGAAACTACCGGACGGTACGGTCAAAGTGCTAGTCGAGGGCGTGGATCGCGCCAATATTGATCAATTGACGGAAGCGGCGTTTTTCTCGGCGGAAGTTACGACTCTGCCTGATATTGAGCGCTACGATGAGCGTGAAATGGATGTGTTGACGCGCTCGGTCATCACGCAATTTGAACAATATGTAAAGCTCAATAAAAAGGTGCCGCCCGAGATTCTGACCTCGTTAGCGGGTATCGATCAGGCCGGCAGGCTTGCGGATACGGTTGCGGCTCATATGTCGTTGAAGCTTTCCGAGAAACAGAAAGTTTTAGAAATTCCCGATGTGCGGAAGCGTCTGGAACACATGCTCGCAGTAATTGAAGGCGAGATGGATGTGCTGCAGATCGAGAAGCGTATTCGCGGCCGTGTTAAGCAGCAAATGGAAAAAAGCCAGCGCGAGTACTACCTTAATGAGCAGATGAAAGCCATTCAGAAGGAACTCGGCGAACTCGATGAGGCGCCGAATGAGCTAGGTGAGATTGAGAAGCGCATTAAAGCTGCCGGCATGCCGAAAGAGGCGCGTGATAAGGCCAATGCCGAATTCGCAAAACTTAAAATGATGTCACCCATGGCGGCTGAAGCCACTGTGGTGCGTAATTACATTGATTGGTTGGTGAAATCACCGTGGAAGCGACGCAGTAAAGTTCATCTGGATATTAGTGCTGCGGAAAAAACGCTGGAAGAGGACCATTACGGTCTAGATAAGGTCAAAGAGCGAATCGTCGAATATCTCGCGGTACAAAAGCGCGTTAAAAATCTTCGCGGCCCGATTCTTTGCTTGGTCGGCCCTCCGGGTGTGGGTAAGACCTCTTTAGGTCAAAGCGTGGCACGAGCCACGCATCGAAAATTCGTGCGTATGTCGTTAGGTGGCGTGCGCGATGAGGCGGAAATTCGAGGACATCGGCGTACCTATATTGGTTCTATGCCGGGTAAGATTATTCAAAATCTTGCCAAATGCGGGGTGCGAAATCCGCTGTTCCTTCTCGATGAAATCGACAAAATGTCGACCGATTTTCGCGGCGATCCGTCGTCGGCGTTACTCGAGGTGTTAGACCCCGAGCAGAACGGGACCTTTAATGATCATTATTTAGAAGTTGATTTTGACCTCTCCGAAGTGATGTTCGTGTGTACCGCGAATAGCTTGAATATTCCTGCGCCATTACTTGATCGTATGGAAGTGATTCGTCTTCCGGGCTATACGGAAGATGAAAAGAGCCATATTGCGCGGCGCTATTTATTGCCAAAGCAAATTAAGCAAAATGGATTGAAGTCGGACGAAATTACGGTCGCGGACACCGCAATTAAGGACATTATTCGCTACTACACGCGTGAGGCTGGGGTGCGTAATTTGGAGCGCGAGCTATCCAAGATCGGCCGTAAGTCGGTAAAACATTTGTTGTTGACGCCGGCTGAAAAAAGCGTGGCGGTGAATTCGGAAAACCTGGCTCAGTATTTAGGCGTGCGCCGGTTTCGCTACGGTAAGGCTGAAGAGAGCAACCGGGTCGGTCAAGTGACTGGACTTGCGTGGACTGAAGTGGGCGGCGAATTGTTGAGTATTGAAGCGGCGGTGCTTGCCGGCAAAGGTAAACTTACCCATACCGGTCAGCTCGGCGAAGTGATGCAAGAGTCGATCCAGGCGGCGATGACAGTGGTGCGCAGTCGTTCGGCGTTTTTAGGTTTGGATTCAGATTTTTATCAAAAAGTGGACGTTCATATCCACGTCCCAGAAGGGGCGACCCCGAAGGATGGCCCCAGCGCAGGTATTGGAATGTGTACGGCACTGATCTCGGCTTTGACCAAGATTCCGGTGCGCTCCGATGTCGCTATGACAGGAGAAATCACGCTCAGGGGTGAGGTATTACCCATCGGTGGTTTGAAGGAGAAATTACTGGCGGCGCATCGTGGCGGTATCAGTATGGTATTGATCCCAGATGAAAACACCAAAGATTTGGTTGAAATCCCCGATAATATTAAGGAAAAACTGGATATTCGTCCGGTGAAATGGATTGATGAAGTGCTGCAGTTGGCTTTGACCCATATGCCAGTCGCGTTAG
>JAYVYN010000147.1:0-40081 GCA_043784265.1 Gammaproteobacteria bacterium
TGATGACATTATCTTGACGACGCTTATCCAGACCCTTGGTGCGCAGCACAATATCGAGCGCCTGATCCCAGGGAACGTTCTGCAGCCGCAAGGTTAGGCTTCCCGTGACTGAATCACTCACCACGATATTTTGGCCGCTAGTATCCGCGAGCAATTGCAGTACCGAACGGACATCAATGTCTTGGAAATTCAAGGTCAGCCGTTCACCGGAATATTCTTTTTTCTCCTCGGCAGCAGTGTGCTTCAGAGTAGGTTTAATCTCGATGGTGTATTGGCTATCAGACTGATAAGCAAGTTGTTCGAAATCGCCTTGTGCCGTGATCACTAAGCGCGAGCTGCCTTCGGCACGCACCGCATCCACGGTTTGTACCGGAGTTGCGAAATCCATGACGTCGTAACGGCGCATCAAATTCTTAGGCATTGCGGTCCCGGCGAAATCGACCACAATTTGGCTGCCTTCCTGGCGTACATTGACCGGCGTACGAGGGTCGGTGAGTTGCACGATAACTCGACCAGTGCCGTCAGCGCCGCGGCGAAAATCAATGGTTCTGATGGCTCGATCGGAATTGCCTGCTACGGCCGCCGCTCCTCTAATCGCACTCGGCGCGCTCACTGCAGCCGCTGCCGTATCTCCGGGTTGAACACCCAAAGTCACGAGAATATTATTTCCATCTACCTTGCTGGTGTACGGGATTAAAGCATCCACATTGACGACCAGACGGGTGCGGCCATTGGCTTCCGCGGCAAGCACGGTCTCAACGCCGCCTGAGTGCACATCAATGCGCCTTGAGGCGAGCGCCAGCGCAGTGCCCGGTAAATCAAATGCAATGCGCGCAGGCTTATCAATAGTAAACGGCAATGGAGTCGGTGCCGGACCATTTAAATGCAATTTTAATTGCACTTGTTGACCCGACGTTTGCACGTCTACGGTTTCAAGCTTTAAGGGATCGGCCGCCAGGGCCATTGAAGTGACCGTCGCTACTGCGACGAGCGCCACCGCCCCGATTACTGCCGTTCTAATCTTCAAACTAATCATACTTTTACTCTCCCTAAGGCCTCAATCGGTTAATGCCAACGAGGCCGGTCGCTCGATATAGCCGCCGAGACCGTCCGGGACAATCTCAACTAAACTAATTTTGCTACCGGTAATATCGGTAACCTTGCCATCGCTTTGCCCAATGTAATTGCCGGGTTGAACTTTGTGTACCAGTCCATCTTTCGACTGCACCAACCCGTAGAAACTGTTATGTACTTTAAAGGTACCGACCATTTTTAGGGTATCCAGAGAAAACCCTTCAAGAAACTCGCGGTTACGCTTGCTGCTGGGCCGCAACCCCGCTCCATTGGCGTTTGGTCCCAGCGGCTGAAACGGTGAACGCATGCTGCCTACTCCATAGGCAAAAGTTTCATACGGTTTCACGTCACGTAGCGCGGGGATACGTCCGCCTGGCTTCGCCTTGGTTTCTGCAATCCATTTCTCGATATCCGATTGACCACCGGAACAGCCCGCCAAAAGCGTGCCGCACAGCAGCGAAAACGCTAGGGAAGCTCGTAGACTCACGTCGCGCCTCCGGTCTTTTTCTTAGGCGCTTTGGCCCCTTGGCCGCTTTCGTCGTCAATATATCGATAGGTTTTAGCGGTTACATCCATGGTCAAATTGTCGTAACCCCCCTCTTTACCACTGCTCACGGGTTTAATCTCAATATCGTGCAGAGTGACGATACGCGGCAGTGTTGCGATACCGCTGACGAAGTTACCAAATTGGTGGTAGTTGCCCACTAATTTGATTTTAATCGGCAACTCCGCATAGAAACCCTTACTTTGCTCGGGGCTAGGCTGAAATAATTTTTCCTGCAAGCCAGCCCCTACGCCGGTCTGGGAAATATCCACGAGTAAATTGGGGACTTCGGTTTTACCCGGCAATTGCCGCAGCATGGCACCAAAAGTGCGCTCCATTTCCGCCAATTGTCCCTTATAAGCATCAAGGTTAGCGGCACGTTGCTGTTTGTTGGCAAACTGGCTGCGCAAATCTTGCTCTTCGGCTTCCGCCTTCTGCAATTCCGGTCGATCACTATCCCACACGAACAAATACCAAAAAACTCCCGTTAGGAACGCAAAAATGAGGCCCACAAAAAATCCGCGTACCGGCAAGGGCCAGCGGCCTGGATCTTTGGGATCAAGTGTTTTTAGCTGGTCGATTAACTTCATTTCGCCGCCACCTTTTTAACCACCGCAGTACCGCTGTGCGCGAGATCCACTCCTACCGCGTCGGCTTTGAGGGTGAAACTCGATCCGCCGGTTGGGGAATCTTTGGCGGACTCAACCACTTGCAGTTCAGGATTAGCCATCCAAGTCGAAGCATCAATGTTGCGCATGAAAGTTGAGACGCGAGTGCTGGACTGCGCAATTCCGTGAATTTCGAACTTCCGATCGGTCTGTTTAATCGAAGTCAAATAAACACCTTCGGGTACGCTTTTTACAATTTCCTCGAATAAATGCACAATTTCAGGGCGACTGCGTTGCAATTGCTCAATAATATCCATGCGCGCGTCTAAACGAGTTTTGCGCGCCTCAAGATCCTGGATATCGGCGATTTGCGAGTCAAGTTTCACAATCTCACTTTTAAGGAACGCATTCTTACTCACTTGAGACGCGGTCCAGGTCGAATACAGCACTTTACCGCCCATCGAAAATGCAAGTGCCGCTCCAGCGGCCACCACGGCTGCAATGAAGAAATCACGACGGCGGGTTTTACGTTGTAGTTCACGCCAAGGAAGTAGGTTAATACGTGGCATGGCGGACCTAGTCGAAGCTTCGCAGCGCGAGGCCGCAAGCGGTAAGTAGTGCCGTGGCATCTCGCCCCACGGCTTGAGCTTTGGCTTTGGAAGATATTTTCATATTACCGAGCGGATCGCCCCTATCAGCCACCACTCCTACACGACTCGAAATCACTTCGGCCACTCCCGGTATATTGGCGCATCCACCGCAGATTAGAATTTGATCGGGCTGAGACCTGCCGCTGCCGGAGGCTAAATAGAATTGCAAAGAACGGCTGACCTGCTGAGTCATGTCATCGATAAACGGATCCAATACTTCAGGCTGGTAATTACTGGGAAGACCGCCTTCTTTCTTGGCGCGACCCGCTTCCTCCATGCTCAACCCGTAGGTTCGCATGATTTCTTCAGTCAATTGTTGCCCACCGAACGCAAAATCACGCGTGTAAATGACCTTCAGATCTCGTAACACGCTAAAAGTTGTGCTACTGGCGCCGAAGTCCAGGACCGCAACGGTCCGGTCGACACCGCCATCCGGCATCTGGTGGCGCATCAGCAAACAAGCATTTTCGAGTGCAAAGGCCTCTACATCAACCAGTTGCACGGTGAGGCCCGAGGCCTGTACGGCCGCTTGGCGTTGTTCGACATTTTCGGTACGCGTTGCGACCAGTAAAACATCGAGCATTTCAGGATCTTTCTCAGAAGGTCCAACGACTTGATAGTCGTAGCTCACCTCTTCCATCGGGAACGGTATGTACTGATCGGCCTGCATCTCAACTTGGCCTTCCAGTTCATTTTCGCCCAAATTCTTAGGCATTTGGATTACTTTAGTAATGGCGGCGTCGCCGCTGATGGCGATGGCGGCATGACGACTTTTTGCACCGGAACGCTTCACTGCGCGTCTAATCGCCTCGCCAATGGCCTCGGCATCTACGATGGCCTTTTCATTCATAGCGTTATGCGGGGTAGCTTCCGCCGCATAAGACTCAACGCGATACTGTCCACCGGACATCGATAGCTCAATGAGCTTCACCGATGAGGTGGTTATGTCCAGTCCTATCAGGGGACGATATTTTTTACCAAACGACCACACGTGGGGTTTTCCTTATTTCTCTCAGTACCTTGAGGGTCGAAACTAGTGCAACAGATTAGCTTTGAGCAGCAAACTTAGCAAGAAACTGTTAAATGGTACGTGAAGCTATTCACGCAATTCAATGTCGGGTAGGGTTGACCCCCCAGAAAAGAATCAATGTTGAATGAAATCGGCCGTGCTCTACTATTAATCATTCAGATCTCCGGTCTGGCAACCCTAACAACTCGCGGTAATATGCAAACCCAATTCCGCCGTAGCAACAAGATAGAACGGATTTAAGTGGCTAAACGTTACCCAGTTCTCATATCCCGCATATTGTCTATTCTGGTGGGCATAACGGCGCTGATTGGCTTCGCCAATGTGTGCGCCTACCTCTATTTAAAGCCGGCGCTGCCCGATGTTGATAGCCTAAGACAGGTAAAACTTGAGGTACCCCTACGCATTTACACACGCGACGGTAGGCTCATGGCCGCCATCGGCGAACAGCGCCGTATCCCGGTGCGATACGACCAACTACCGAAGAAACTGATTCAAGCCTTCCTAGCGACCGAAGATGATCGCTTTTTTCACCATCATGGGGTGGATTGGCAGGGAATTTTACGCGCCGCGCTCGCGGATATGCGTGCCGGTGGCGTAAAACAAGGCGCCAGCACCATTACCATGCAAGTAGCCCGTGACATGTTTCTATCGCCGAAACGCGATATGAAACGCAAAATGAGCGAGGTCTATATTTCCTTGCTAATGGAAGCCGAATTCTCCAAGGAAGAGATTTTTTCGCTCTATGTGAACAAGATTTTCTTAGGCCAACGAGCCTACGGAGTGGGCGCGGCCGCTGAAGTGTACTTCGGCAAGAGTCTGGATCAATTAAGTATTGCGGAAATGGCCACCTTGGCCGGTATTCCAGCGGCACCCTCCAATTACAACCCCGTTGCAAATGCCGTTACTGCGACCAATAGACGCGGCCATGTATTGGGCCGCATGCTGGAATTGAAGTACATCACCCCCGAAGAGTACCAAACGGCAAAAAGTAGCCCGATGGAGTCGCACATGCACGGGCCATCCATCGAAGTCGATGCGCCCTATGTGGCAGAAATGGTCCGCAATGAAATGCAGGCCAAGTACGGGGATAGTATCTATACCGCGGGATATCGAGTCTTCACCACCCTAGATTCGCGTCTGGAGCGCGCCGCAACTGTAGCTTTACGCACCGGCCTGCTCGAATATGATCGTCGCCACGGATTTCGAGGGCCGGTCGGGAAAATTGATCTGGCAAAGTCGACCGACTCCGAGGATTGGGAAGCCGACTTGGAAGAATTCCCGCAGATTGGCGGGCTGCGTCCAGCGGTGGTACTAAAAGTTGAAGCAAAGAGCGCCAAGGTCTACGTCAAGGATTTAGGGATCACGACCCTGCCGTGGAATCAACTTGCCTGGGCGCGGCGCGCTCTACCCGATGAGAAAACCGCACACTCACCCAATCTAGTATCGGATATCTTGAATCGCGGCGATGTGATTTACACGGTAGGCAATAAGCCGGAATCGCTCCAATTTGTACAAGTACCCGAAGCGCAAAGCGCGCTAGTATCCTTAGACCCGAAGGATGGTGCGGTGGTGGCCTTAGTAGGCGGATTCGACTTTTATCAGAGTCGATTCAATCGAGTCACCCAAGCCCGCAGGCAACCTGGATCGGCTTTTAAGCCCTTCATTTATTCGGCGGCTTTCGACAAGGGTTATACACCCGCGAGCGTGATTATGGATGCTCCGGTGGTAGTGGACGAAACCGACACCTCCGAGGGTTGGCGGCCGCACGACAGTAACAATAAATTCAAAGGCCCCATGCGGCTGCGTGAAGCGCTGGTGCTTTCGCGAAACCTAGTATCGGTACGCCTCATGCGCGAGATGGGAAGCACTTACGCTTGGAACTATGTCACGCGCTTTGGTTTCGACAAATCGCAACTACCGAATGACCTTACTTTAGCACTCGGCACTGCAGAGGTGAGTCCCTTACAAGTGGCGGTCGGCTACGCAGCTTTTGCCAATGGCGGCTTCCGAGTAACCTCCTACTACATCGATCGAATTGAAGACGCGAGCGGCAAAATTCTGCTTCAGGCGACTCCGCAGATCGCTTGTTTTAGTTGTACTCGAGTTACTCAGTATGAGCCCACAAACCCCCACAGCGGCGATACCTTGGATCGCGGCGAATCCGATGGAACAACACAAATTGCCGCTAAGGATCTTGCTCCTCAGATCATAAGACCTCAGATCGCCTATTTGCTCGCCGATATGATGGCCGATGTTATTCGCCGTGGCACAGCGGTCAGAGCCCGCGCGCTCAATCGCGATGACGTAGCGGGCAAGACCGGCACCACCAACGATCAACATGACGCCTGGTTCTCGGGTTTTAACGGCGACATTGTCACCACTATATGGGTGGGTTTCGATCAAGATCGCTCGCTGGGCGCCGGCGAGGAAGGTAACCGCGCGGCGGTGCCGCCGTGGACTTACTTCATGCACGACGCATTGGCGGGAGTGCCGCGGCACATGGTGCCCATGCCTGACGGCTTGGTCACCGTGCGCATCAATGCGGACAGCGGGCTATTGGCGAACGCCGATAATCCCAACGGCATCATGGAAAAATTCATTGAGGGCAATCTACCCAAAGCGGAAGAATACGAAGGCCTAAATGGTGCCAATCCCATGAACGATGGCGATAAGCCGTTGTTTTAATGGCCACAAGCTATTGACGCAAGCATGCCGAAAAAACATTCGCAAAGGGCCGAATATTTACGCCAGGCACTAGCCCAAGAGGCGGCGCGCATAATGGCCGAACACGGCATTGAAGATTTTTTGCAAGCCAAGCGCAAGGCTGCCGAGCGTTTAGGCGTTAACGATGCGGCAGTGCTACCCAAGAATACGGAAATCGAAGCGGCACTACGCAGCCATCAACGCTTGTTCGGGCGTGACTCCCATGACCATAGCTTAAAAGACAAACGTCGCATCGCATTGGAGGCCATGCGACAGCTCAGCGAATTTGAGCCTCGCTTAGTGGGTTCGGTACTGACCGGAACCGCGAGTCAGTTCAGTGATATCAATCTGCATTTGTTCGCAGATCGTGCCGAGAACGTGGTCATTCAATTGCTGAACACCGCTATTGCGCACGAACTCTACGAACGCCGCGTAAAAATGGATGCAGAACGCAACGTGAATTATCCCGCACTACGCTTTGAAGCCGATGGACAAATTGTCGATGCCACCGTATTTCCTATCGACGGCATCCGCCAGTCTCCGTACTCGCCCGTGGACGGAAGACCCATGAGACGCGCCGACGCGAAAGAAGTATCAGCGTTGATAGAGTCACACTAATCGCCCTGGCACCCTTGCCCTCGATAGTTTATTTTAGCGAGTACGCAATCAGGGCATTTCCCGGTTGAGCTCCCGCCAATTCCGAAGCGGAATTAACGTAAAGAATCCCGTTTACAATGCTCGGCCCCGCCGCATCCAGAGAACCGCCACTGGCCTTTATTCCATTGACCGTTACAAACTCGCGGGCCGTATCAAAATCCCAAACGATTTTTCCATCATTAGTGGAGTAGGCCCGTAAGTGCCCATCCAACGAGCCAGAAAAAGCGATTCCCGGCATCACAGTAACCGCCTGCCCGGATATCTGACGACAATTCGTCTCACCCCAAGCGCACCCGTGTTTCGCAATAGGCATGGACCAGCGCTTGCTGCCGGTGTTGAGCGAGTAGGCCGTCAGACCCTCCAACCCGGTGTAAAAATTACGATGATCTGCGGCGGGTCCCGCTATCAGTAGCGCATTCGGGTTAGCGGCATCACTCTCTGGAATAGGTGTTTGCCAAACAATATCGCCCGCACGATCAGGATCTAAAGCGTACACCACCCCGTTTTGCCTTGTGGCCAGAAGAATCTGTTTTCCACGGGCTACCGTGCGCAGTATCGGAGCACTGACAATCCCGGCATCGTTAACAGCCGCGTCTTTGGAACCTAAAGATCGGGTCCATACCAATTTGCCGTCGAAAATATCAAACGCCAAAATCGCGTGAGCGGTGAGTAAGTTCTCACCGTTATAGGCGTTACCGCTCCCCACGTATAAAAGTCCCCGCTTTACATCAACGGTGGGTGATGTGCCGATCGCTACTCCCGCAGACGCCGCGGTGACACCCGGTTGATCCGCAACCGTGTAGGTCTTCCACAAAACTTGACCGGTAAAAATGTCCAGCGCCGCGATGCTGCCGCGAAAAGTACAACAACTCGCACCGGGGTGGGCAGCAGCATCCTCGCTTGAAGACATCGGGACGTATAAGTGCCCTTTATACAGCGTAGGCGCACCCACAATGCGCGCGAACGGATGGCTATCGACCCGTGTTTTCCACAGCAGCGTGCCATGCTGAGCATCCAACGCATACACCGTACCGCTATCGTCCCCAAAAAACGCCGCGCTCGGGGGCTTAATGGTTTCCACATGCGCTAATAACTTACCGAATGAGTGATGCCGCCGATGGGATCGTCGCGAGCGTCGTTCTTTAGGTTGTGGTATCACCTTAATGGCTGCGAGTTCGCCAATGGTAATAGTCGTATGCACCCCGGTGGAGGCGTCATAGGTCCAATAGGTACAACCCGTTTTAGCGTCGAGCGAATAAACTCGGCCGGCGGTACTAGTGACAAATAGCCGATCATCGACAATGGTGGGCTGACCATTGGCTGCGCCGCCTTGAAATCCATACGCCCATTTCACACCGAGCTTCGGAACATCAGCGGCGCGTAGCGCGGGTTCCGGTTGATAACGCGAATTATCCAGATCGAAGCCCCAGCCGTTCCACTGAGCAGCGCCGACCGCAACTGCGGAGGATGCTGTGCCACAAAGATTAGTTTCCGGCGTCAGTGCGAGCGCAGCATCGGCAGTCATCCACAACACCGCTCCGCTGATGAGAGTTCTAAGCCAGAACATCGTCAATCAACGCTTTTCAATGGCTAGGTAATCGAGCTTGGTGGGTCCGGTGTAAAGCTGGCGCGGACGGCTAATTTTCATTTGCGGATCAGATACCATTTCCAACCAATGCGCAACCCATCCCGCGGTGCGTGCGATGGCAAACATCACCGTGAACATTGATCTGGGAATCCCGAGCGCGCTGTAAATAATACCGGAGTAGAAATCCACATTGGGATACAGCTTACGCGACACAAAGTAGTCATCTTTAAGCGCTACTTCTTCCAAACGTAACGACAACTCAAATAAGGGATTATTGGACTTACCCAGCTTATCGAGAACGCGATAACACATACTGCGAATAATCTTTGCACGAGGATCGAAATTCTTATAGACACGATGGCCGAAACCCATCAACCGCACGTTGCTATCTTTATCCTTAACACGCGCCAGAAATTTATCGATATTTTTTACCGAACCAATGTCCAGCAACATGTCGAGCACGGCTTCGTTGGCACCCCCGTGCGCCGGGCCCCACAGCGCCGAAACGCCGGCCGAAATAGCAGCGTAAGGATTCGCACCCGTGCTACCCGCCAAACGCACCGTTGAGGTGCTCGCGTTTTGCTCGTGGTCAGCATGTAAAATAAACAATAAGTCCAAGGCCTCGGCCGCCACCGGATCGATCGCATAAGGCTCACACGGCACCGCAAAAAACATGTTCAACATGTTGGCGCAGTAACGCAGGTCGTTGCGCGGATAGACAAACGGCTGCCCTAGCGAATGCTTATAAGCCGCAGCCGCAATCGTGGGTAATTTCGCGATGATTCGGTGCGAAAAAATCTCGCGATGGCGCGGATCATTGATGTCGGTCGTATCGTGATAGAACGCCGCCATCGACGCCACCACTGCGGAGACCATCGCCATAGGGTGCGCATCATGATGGAACCCCTGAAAGAAGCGCAGCAAGTGCTCGTTCACCATGGTGTGGCGCTGGATCGAGTTCTGAAATGCGCTAAGCTCAGTCTTAGTCGGCAAATGACCCTCGATCAACAAATTGGCAACTTCTAAATAACTCGATTTATCGGCCAGCTGCTCGACCGGATAACCCCGATACAACAACACGCCCGCCTCACCGTCGATAAAGGTGATTTTACTTTCTGTGCTAGCCGTCGCCATAAAACCAGGATCAAAGGTGAATATCCCTTGATCCTTAGTTAGATGCGAAATATCAAGCGCGTCGGGACCTAAGGTCCCGGACAAAGCCTCCAGGTAGGTGATTTTCCCAGACGCTAGATTCTTTAACTCGAATTTCGTGCTCATGGGCTCAATCTCACAACGGGAAAGAAACCCTTATGGCTTAGGGCTGGCAGCCTTAGATGCGGCAGCCTTAGATGCGGAAGCCTTCGCAGCCACTTTCGCCGCCACAACCGGCGCGGGCGTAGCCGTAGCCGCAGGCGCCGCGGCCTTGGGCGAAGCATATTTCTTATTAAATTTGTCGACTCGGCCGCCGGTATCGACGATTTTCTGCTTACCCGTGTAAAACGGATGACAGTTGGAACAAACCTCAACCTGTAAATCTTGGCCAATAGTGGAACGGGTTAGAAATTTATTGCCACAGGTGCAGGTGACATTAATTTCTTTATATTCCGGATGTATACCAACTTTCATAAAAACCTCGAGGCAAAAAGCACTCGTCTATCGAATGGGCCGATCAGTATAGAGGGAGGAGGCGGTAAACCCAAGAATTATTAGTTCAAGGCCCGTCCACGCATCGCATGTTGTCCACAAAACCTGTGGATAAGGTTGTGGATAGTCCTCTGCCGGGGCGATACACACGGCGCAAAAACTAATAATTGTTAACTTGGTCAAAAAATAGACAATTAGTTTTTATTTTATATATCAATAGGTTACGTATGTCATCTGACCTAGTACTGGCGCAATGTGTTGTAGGTACCCTTTTTCATGGGGCTCCCTCACTAGTGTGCATAAGCTCATTCAAGGAAACTCATTTGCAGATCGTTCAGGAAGCGAAGCCCCAGGCTCGTCGCCCGCCAACCTGCTTCCCCAGCCTCCATCAACCCACGCGCCACCGCCCGCTCTACGGTCGGCTGAATGGCGATTGCCGGTAAGCCGGTGCGCGTCTCAAAATCCCGGGTCGCAAAGCCCTCGTTCAGGCGTAGTGCATTCAGCATGAACTCGAAGGGTAGTTCTTTAGGCGGGATGTACCGCCGCTCGCCCACCACCTGGGCGGGCCTTTCTGCCTGCGCGCGGCTTCCTGCCTGCGCTGCTCTTTCCTCCACCCGCGCCTGATATTCGCGCGGTTGTTTGGGCTTGGTGGTACGCATAATTCCTTGGGGAAGGTGGTGCGTGAGTTTGCCATGAGCACCCGCACCGAGACCCAGGTAATCACCGAACAGCCAGTAATTGAGGTTGTGCCGACACCGTGCACCGGACTTTGCGTAGGCGGAAATCTCATATTGCTCATAGCCGGCAGCGGCGAGTAAGCGCTGACTTTCGGTTTGAATTTGCCAGGCCAATTCTTCGTCGGGCAAAACCGGTGGGCGAGCGTGGAATACGGTGCCGGGTTCCAAAGTAAGTTGATAGTACGAGATATGCGCAGGTTGAAGCTCGCAGACGATTTTGATGTCGGCCAGCGCCGCGTCAATGCCTTGTTGCGGCAAGGCATACATGAGATCGATATTGAAATTATGCAGACCTGCGGCGCGCAATTCGTCGACCGCGCGCAGGGTATCTTGTGGCGTATGAATACGACCTAGGAGTTTAAGGGTCTGTGGTGCAAATGTTTGCGCACCCAGCGACACGCGATTAATCCCGGCTTGCGCGTACCCTGCGAAACGGCCGCGTTCAATTGTGCCGGGATTCGCCTCCAGGGTAATTTCAGCGTCATTTGTAAAAGCGATTCGTTGCCGTAACGCCTGTAAAAGCCGTGCAAAATCTTCCGGCGCAAATAAACTGGGAGTACCGCCACCAAAGAACACGCTATCGATACGCCGTTCAGCAACCAGCGGTCGATCAAGCTCGAAATCTTGAAGAAGCGCGTCGATGTAGGCGCTATCGGGCTGCGCGGTTTTCAGTTGATGTGAATTAAAATCGCAGTACGGACATTTGCGCACACACCAGGGTAAGTGCACATACAGAGCGAGCTGTGAATTACCACTCACGGGTGACTGAGCCTCGTAAGCATCAACGCCATTGCGCGTCCCCGGTGACTGAGCCGATTCTTCTCTGCAGGGTCTAATTCAGCGGCGCTCATTTTTTTTTCGGTCACCCAAAAGTAAGGGTCATAGCCAAAGCCGCCGCTACCGCACGGCGCTTCAAGTATGTAACCCTCCCAAGTCGCTTCAGCGAGCACTGGCGCTTCTTGGTGCGCGAGCCCCTCTTGCCCATCTCGTGTGCCTACGAAAGCCAATGCGCAAACATAGCGGGCACGACGTTGATCTTTGGGGACGTTTTTTAGCGCGACGATTAATTTAGCGTTGTTGGCGGCGTCATCTGCCTGCGGGCCGGCATAACGGGCGGAGAAAATTCCCGGCGCACCTTGTAGAGCATCGACTTCAAGCCCTGAGTCGTCCGCGATGGCGGCGCTACCCGTGAGATTCGCCGCATGCTGCGCTTTCAATAGAGCGTTGGCTGCGAAACTCGAGCCCGTTTCGGCCGGAGAGGCAATATTAAGTTCGGCTAAACTCGTCAATTGATACGGTAAATTGCCCAATAATCTCTTAAATTCGGCTAACTTGCCGATATTACGGGTGGCCACCACGAGTTGATTGGGCGGCATGGACTCCTGCTACGGAATACGGGCAGCAAGCTGTGCCGCATGCAGTTTCGCGATTCCGGAAGTCGCGAGGTCCAATAATTGGTCCAATTCATGGCGACGGAAGGCATGGCCCTCAGCCGTACCCTGGACCTCGACAAAACCACCCCCGCTGTTCATCACCACATTCATGTCGGTTTCCGCATTAGAGTCCTCCGCATAATCGAGATCTAACACTACGCTACCGCGATAGATACCCACCGATACGGCTGCGACCTGGCCGTGTAAGGGGTTCACTTGAATGGCGCGCTTTTTCAACAAGGTGTCGACCGCATCGGCGAGTGCCACAAAACTCCCGGTAATTGCCGCGGTGCGAGTCCCGCCATCGGCCTGTAGCACGTCACAATCGAGCGTGATGGTCCGTTCGCCCAAACCTTTTAAATCCACCACCGCGCGCAGAGCGCGCCCTATCAAGCGCTGAATCTCTTGAGTGCGACCGGTCTGCTTACCGCGTGCCGCTTCACGCGCGGAGCGGGTGTGGGTCGCACGCGGTAACATGCCGTATTCCGCAGTGACCCAGCCTTGATTTTTACCGCGTAAAAACGACGGCACACTTTCCTCGACGCTCGCCGTACATAGCACGCGGGTATCACCAAATCCGACCAGCACCGAACCTTCGGCATGACGCGTGAACTGGCGCGTAAAACTTAAACTACGTAATTCATCGAGCGCGCGGCCGCTCGGCCTAATGCTCGTGCTAGGTGCGCTCGTGCTGGGTGCGCTCATGCTGGGTGCACTCATGCTGGGTGCGCTCATGCTGGGTGCACTCATGCTGACCGCCATTGCAATGCGGCTGCCGTGCAATTATCACTATAGGGTGCCGCGGCTTCGACCGCTTTAGTACCCAAGGCAAGCAAGGAATCGCGCAAAACTTTGCCGGGCGATGTAAATTTCGCAAAGTCCTCATCCTTCAAGTTAGCCCACATGCCATCGGTACACAGCAGCAAAATATCGCCGGGCTTCAATAAATGTCGCCGTGAAATACTCATTTCGGGAATGGCGGTCTCGCCCCCCAAACAACATTCAACATAATTACGCATGGGGTGTCCTTGGACTTCAGCCTCGGTGATTAAACCTTCTCGCAGCAATACTTCGACATGGCTGTGATCGCGGGTTCGATTAAATACGCTCGCCTGCCTTAATTGATAAACACGGCTGTCGCCCACATGAGCCCAATAAGCTGCCGATTCCTGGACCAAACAAATCGCGCAGGTGGCACGTGGCCGAGTGTCTATCCCAAGACCGACCCCTAATTTAGCGACTTCTTCATGTGCGCGGCCCAACGACAAATGCAAAAAACCGAGGGGATCAAAAATGGGATGCGGCGTTTGCCAGAAAGCCTCTAACAAACTCGCCAACGCCGTTTCGGCGGCTAATGCCCCTTGAGAGTGGCCGCCCATGCCATCGATTACCGCTAAGAGTACGGCACCGTCGGCGGTCGCGACACTAACCCGATCCTGATTCTCCTGACGGTGGCCGATGAGGCTGATATCCGCTGTTTCGATCTGCAATGCCAGCTCCTCGCATTCTGATAAACTTAAAGACCAGGCTGATTATGGCTGATTTTGGCGAAAAACCTTTATGATTCGTAGCATGACCGGCTTCGCGCGACGCGAGCGGCAAATCCCTGAAGGTTTACTAACCTGGGAAATTAAGACTGTTAACCATCGTTATCTGGAAGTAGGCATCAGACTCCCAGAAGAATTTCGGGTCGCAGAAACTGATTTTCGTTCCAGCATCGCGGCGTCCATTCGCCGCGGCAAAATCGAGTGTTCGCTGCACTTCAGGCCCACTGTCGCGGCAAGCTCATTGGAAGTCGATGCCCTGTTACTCAATTCGTTAAGCGAACGTGCGCAACAAGTTGCCGTCGCTTGTGGGTCTGCGGCACGCATTGACGTCATGGACCTGTTGCGTTGGCCGGGAGTGGTGAAAGATAGCGCCCGGGAGGTGGGGCCGATGATTGCGCTCGCGCACCCTTTGCTACGCGACGCCTTAACAGAACTCGGTCGATTTCGGGACAGCGAAGGCGGACGGTTGCGCGACTCCTTAGAGCAGCGGTGCGAGGGACTGATGACACTCTCGGCCCGAGTGAGCGAACGCCTGCCTGAGGTCAGAGCACGCATTCATGCCAAATTGCAGGACCGTGTCGCACAGCTCACCAAAGAATTCGACCCGCAGCGATTGGAGCAAGAACTCGCGATTCTGGGTCAGCGACTCGATGTGGATGAAGAAGTCGACCGCCTCCGCGGTCATGTACTCGAAGTGCGCAAAACCTTTGGCGGCAACGAGCCCGCAGGTCGACGCTTAGATTTTCTAATGCAAGAACTCAATCGCGAAGCCAACACGCTGTCCTCAAAGTCGCAAGATATTGAAACGACGCGCGCGGCTGTGGATATGAAAGTGTTGATCGAGCAAATGCGCGAGCAAGTACAGAATATCGAGTAACAGTCAGGCTATTGCAAGGCGGCGCATCCTTTCACGGATAATAGGCCATGTGCCTGGTAGCGATGCAATGAATGCGTCCTCCTCCAGCAACTTTGTAATTCGCTCGCGTAAATACTCGCGGCTTGAGGTTACTGCGGCGACTACGTCACGAGCAGGCCAGCGACGCAGGGCAACCGGCTCAATCCTCGGCATTACTGCTTTCATATGCTGTGTGCATATGGCGTACGACAAGCGGACTTGGCAATGGACACAGCGCTGGTGAAACCAAATCTAATATCACAAATCGTGATTTTAGAAATCAACGCTGACGCCACTTCGCGCCCTAGCCCAACCTAGCATTGAGCTTTCAATTATCAGGAATTACGGCGGCTATTTGTCAATTAAAACCTAAAACGCCTCCTCACACAGAAACCGCCGCAGAACCACTATATTCCAGGTGTCGTGTCGGCAGTACTTCAGGAGGGCTTGGCGCAAGATAGTCGAGCGCTCCCGCGTAATTTCATCGCTGCGCAATTCCAAGAACGCCAACTGCGCACCATCCCCGGCTTGCACTTCATCCAAATGCTCGTACCCAAGGGAGGCGGAAATCGTCGGCATGACTTTTTTCAAGGACCATGACCCGCGCATGTCTCGATGATAGTAGGCCTTGCGCGTGATAGGGAGTAAATCGACCAATCGATCGATAATCGATTGCAGCGACGCGGCGTATCGGGGAATGCGCGCCGCGAGTTGTCGCAAAATCCCGGCCTCAAAACTGGCGTTATAGGCAAAAACCTTGCCTTCAATAGGAACGGCCGCGCATAAGGATCGCACCAATTCCTCAAAATCGCCAAACGACTCAATAGCCAAATACTCGTGATGCTCGATCTCGGACGCCGAATGCTCCACGTGCACCGACCACTGGAACGGGATTTGCTCAAACGGCCGTGTGCCAATCAGTTTTGGCACCGCCATCCCGATGGTTTCAAAATCCAGATACGCAAACGGTGGTGACGGATTGCGCAGCGTCGCGGTCGCCCCAGCATCGAAATACGGCACGCCGGAGACGGTGGCCGCATGAACTCGGATGTGTTTCTCGCTCTTGAGCCGAGCGACGGGCACTTCCCGTAAATCTAAATATCCATCCGCTAATAATTGCTCAACGACGACCCCACCCCACGGCAATAGGTCCACCGGATACTCAGGTCGTTCCGCCTCTGCGGCGCATCGATCTTGATAAGGACAGGGATAAGGATCGGTGCACTGCTGACCCATGGCAACACTGGGCGCGGTAGCATCCGCCATGACTCGTTTAAATTCCGTCGCGTGACCAGCGACTCCCGGAAGATATTGTTCTACTTCATCAGTGATATCGGATTCAACCATCAATCCACGATAATCGTCCGGGCGCTGCAATACAAATTCGCGATCAATATGCCCAACGAACACCCGTCGAACCGGGATCCCCGCCTTATGCATGACCATCGCCTGAAATGCGGCGTCCGGAATATGAACTTTTTTTACCTCGGTCGCAGCCTTAACTTCCACCAACTCAAATCCAGTTCCCGCCCGTCGCACGACATCCGCGGTGACCGCCCAGTCGCCCGTTCGAAACGCTGGCTGATACAACACTTGCGGCGCGCCGCGTTCCAGGATCGCCGCCGTCTGCGTAATCGCCGCCAACATCCCCGCGTCTCGCGAGATCACAACGCCGGGCTGCAAGCGCTGCACGACCGCGTCAAACTCCCGGCCTTGAAGAATTTGCAAATTGGCTGTGCTCACTGAAGCAGAAGACTCATGAATTTCCAACCACAGCCGCTTGTGACACTGAAGGCCGGAGAGGAACCGGGATTTGGTGAGCAAGGTCAAGGCTTTATCATTCGTCACGTCTGTATGAATTGGCCCGCGTGATGGCCCTTATAACCACTTTACTTCGGGAAACATCGCCCTGACTTTGCGGCGCCCCACTAATTTCGAGAACAACGAATAGTTGGCGTGTTCATGGCGTATTCGGCCCGCCACTACCGCAGGACTTACTTGCATGCGCGTTGCGAAGTCTTGAATGGTTTGTGCGGACGGACTCAGGCGCGCCTGGCTGCAGTGCCAGGTGGCCTGATCAATTAGAATCTCGGCTGCGAGCTCGTTTGCCTCGCGTTCGATCCCCGCCGCGTTTGCGCTAGGCTTCTCGATGTTTTCGTCGGCAATCGCCCGATGGCTGTCATTGTCCAGGTGTTTCCAGGCATGGACAAGTTCATGCATTAGTGTGAACCAGAAATTATCCAGACGATCCTCACGTATTGTGATGCCGATAACCGGGGCGCCATTGCGGCCAATCATCGCGGCGCCGTCTAGTAGAGTAGACAATAGATGCGGCTCGATCACAAGCGCGATGCCGCGTTCCGCTAGAAAGTTCGATGCCAACCGAGGACCATCCTCCATCCAACTCAGGCGGGAGATGTAGCGAAGCGTTTCCAGGTTCAGATGCTGCTTCCTATATTGCCCTCGCAAATATTCACGTGAATCAGCAATCTCACGGACGCGGGCCAACCAGAGTTGAATGCGCACATGACTGTTACGAACGCCACCGCCAAAGATCTGCATATGCCGCAGCAGCACTGGACTGGTCGTCGGAGCGAACAACCGGTGTATGAGTTGTTTGGCGGTAACACCGGCTTCAATCCAGCCGCGCTGCCGCAAGATGCTAAGGGGAATATCGGCGATATCGAAATTCGCATCTGCGCCGTAATTCGCAAGCGGCTCACGGACCAGCAATCCTATGGGAATATCGAGTTTTTCGTACAGCGCACGAATCATGGATAAAGTGAGCGGACGCTTGCGCGACAGGACCTCAGACGCACGGTTACGGCCGCCCAGTAGCTCGGCAATATCTTTCTGCCGCAGACCCTGCTCCTGCATACGGAAGGCAATTGCGTCGATGGGATCAGGTGTCTTGAAAAGGAACCGTTCCTTTTCATAGTCCTCCACCAACTTTGCCAAAAGCTCCAGGCGAGCACCCTCCGCCGACTCCAACGACGGATCTATTTCCGCCAATCGACCCACTTCGTCGAGCGCTCGTTGATATTGCTCGTTAGTCTTGATGATTCGAATATCCATTGCTTCCCGAATGTCAGCGCTTGCGGTTTGTTTCGTCATATTCGCCGTGTGTACCTATCCATTTCGCGATCACGACGCCGGTATGGTATGCACAGGTAACTACTAACCGGTATTCATTGCCTTTCACATCAAAAATAACCGTATTGCCCGCCAGAAAACTGGCGAAGGAGTATCGATCCTCTATGTCCTGGGGCTTCGTCCATTTCGCAGCCTCCGCGTCGGATAACCAGTTTTCAATCCAATTCCTGGCATCGGTGTACTTAGCGCAATAACCCTCCAGCAAATTGCGCCCAGCAATCTTCATCAGGTAGCCCGTGAGTAGTCAGGCAGAAAAAATGGCATATTGTTCCCATAATGGGAATTATTATTGTGATCCCAAAAAATTACAACTCGGATACTTGGCGGCTAGCAAAATCATCAGACGTGCGGTTAAATCTGCCGATAACCCATGTTCCGGCCCAGCGCGTTACGCGCCTCGCAGTAGCGTGGAGAGTACGAGTTTTTTGGCAGTCATCCAAAACACTCACATAGGGGACAAAAATCTGGTGGCAGGGAGCGCATGTTTAGACTACTACCGTTTCGGCGGTGATTCGCTGCAGGGGCGTTATCACCACTTAAAGGTCGTTTTCACTGCGCCAACGCACAGTTGACGGCGCTGAATGCAGTCGTCACGATGTCCAAATAATATGGGGCTATCATGCAAAAAATCGACTTGAGCACCACTCCAACGATGACAGGATCTCGCTACCCTGCGCCATTCCATGAGCCCTGTATCAATCGTTTTCGCCGCTGTTTGGGCAATGCTGCCGAGCTGACGCAGTTTGGAGTGAACCTAACCTGCCTACCCGCCGGCACCTGGTCAAGCCAACGGCACTGGCACAGCGCCGAGGATGAATTCCTGTACGTCGTACAAGGCGAGTTGGTGCTGGTCACCAATTCAGGCGAAGAAACGCTGCGTAGCGGCGACTGCGCTGGATTCAAAGCCGGCGTCCCCGATGGTCATCATCTGCAAAATCGAAGCGCGCAAGACGCTCTTTTTCTTGAAGTCGGCTCACGTCGCCCAGAGACAGACAAAGTGACTTATCCCGACATCGAGATGTCGCGATCCGATCCACCTGTCACGATCTAAAGTTATAGTAGCGGCTTAAACAGGGGCTAAATATGTCTACCACGCTACCCATTACGCTGTTTCACTCGCCGCAAACACGATCCTCTGGAACATTGGCATTGCTGGAGGAACTACGGGCACCGTACTCGATCCATGCGCTTAACATGAAGGCGGGAGAGCAACGTCAGGCGGGCTATCTTGCCGTCGATCCCATGGGGAAAGTACCCGCTATCCTGCATGGGGATGCGCTGCGCGGACCGTACCTGCGTTGGTACGTATTTTACGCCGCCTGTTTTGAGCCGGCGATGGCGATACCACGATGAAAGTGGTTAGCACACAACTACTAAAGGGGCCTTGGTTGCTGGGCGACACCTTTACCGCGGCAGATGTGCTGTGGGGCTCGGCGCTGACATGGATGATCAGCTTCGGTCTGGTGGAAGCGGTACCGCATCTCAAGTCCTATGTGGATCGATGGAATGCGCGCCCGTCGGTGAAAAAAGTGGGGCAGATTGACGCCGATTTGTTGAAAGCCCAGGGCAATACCAGCCAGGGCAATACCAGCCAGGGCAATACTTAATAGATTTTCATGCACGCACCTGAAGCCACCCGCCCAACCGGTCGTTTGTTTGTAATTACCGCACCTTCCGGTGCCGGTAAGACCACCCTAGTCAGAGCCTTGATGCAGCAAGTGCCGAGTCTTCAATTTTCTATTTCCTACACCACCCGCAAGCCGCGACCCGCAGAAATTGACGGTCGTGATTATCATTTCACGACGCCAGAAGTGTTCCAAGACATGGTGGCGCGTGGCGAGTTTCTAGAACATGCACAGGTATTTGACAATTACTATGGCAGTAGCCTGCCTAAAGTGAGAGAAGCCGTAGATAGAGGCCAGCGGCTCCTATTGGAAATAGACTGGCAGGGTGCGCGCCAAGTCCGCGAGCGCCTTCCAGAGGCACTCAGCATATTTATCCTCCCGCCCTCGCGCAGCGCCTTAGAGGAACGCCTCCGCCGGCGCAGCACCGACCCCGAGGCCATTATTCAAAGAAGGCTCAGAGATGCCAGCCAGGACTTAAGCCATTGGTCGGAATTTGACTATGTTGTGATTAACGACCGGCTAGAGCAGGCAATAGCAGAACTTAAGGCTATTGTGGCGGGCCAAGGCGCAGCGTTGGTTGCTGGCCGTCCTGAAATCGCCCGTTTTGCTGCCACTTTGGTAGCCTGATCTGCTATCCTACACGACCTTTCATTGGAAATAAGTTATGGCGCGAATTACGGTCGAAGATTGCCTGCAGAACGAACCTAATTTATTTAATCTGGTTTTGTTAGCGGCCAAGCGCGCGCGACGTTTAGCCAACGGTGCCGAAGCGACCGTCGATTGGGAAAATGATAAGCCTACGGTTGTGGCTTTGCGTGAAATTGCAGCCGGAAATATCACCTTCGAAATGCTAGAAGAAACGGAAGAGCCCGCACCGGCTCCGGAACCTGTGGTCAGTGAACTGGATATGCCTTCCGATTTTCGCGCGCCGCAATTCGGTCTGGGTGACTAGAACCTTTCCAGTGTTCTAAGCCACGATGGACTATGCGTCTTCCATACTTGGTTTTTTGCCCGGAGGGAGACGCCCCACCGGGATCTCTCAGCTCTTAGACAAACTCGAAGCGTATTTACCTCCTGCGCAAGTGGAGCGGGTGCGTGAAGCCTATGAATTCGGTGCGCAGCGGCATCAAGGGCAAAAACGCATTTCAGGCGAGCCCTACATCACGCATCCGGTGGCGGTTGCCGACATCCTGGCGGATTTACGTCTAGATTCTGACACGCTGGTGGCAGCTATCCTGCACGACGTTATCGAGGATACTCCGACTGCAAAGGCGGAAATTGCTACTATTTTTGGACAAGTGGTCGCCGAGCTTGTGGACGGCGTCAGCAAACTCGATCAAATCCAGTTCAAAAATCGACAAGAAGCTCAAGCCGAAAGTTTTAGAAAAATGTTGTTGGCGATGGTGCGCGACATCCGCGTCATCATGGTCAAGCTCGCCGACCGTATGCATAACATGCGTACCTTGGGCGCCATGCCACCCATCAAGCGCCGGCGTACTGCCCGCGAAACTTTGGATATTTACGCACCGATCGCGGAACGACTCGGTCTTTACACCGTCAAATTAGAACTAGAGGACCTGGGATTTCGAGCGCTGTATCCGTATCGTCACAAGGTGCTGGAGCGTGCGTTGAAACGAGCGCGCGGCAACCAGAAAGAATTTATAGGGAAAATTTCCACAACTTTTAAGAACGCTTTACAAAATACCAATATTAATGGCGAGGTCGTGGGTCGGGAAAAACATCTCTACAGTATTTATAAAAAAATGCAGTCGAAACATATTTCTTTAACCGAAATGGTTGACGTCTACGGTTTTCGGATCGTGGTTGACAATTCCGATACTTGTTATCGCTGTTTAGGCTTGGTCCATAGTCTATACAAACCTATGCCGGGACGATTTAAAGACTATATCGCGATCCCGCGCGCGAACGGCTATCAATCGCTGCACACCACCCTTTTCGGACCGAACGGTGTGCCGGTCGAGGTCCAGATCAGATCCGAAGCCATGCACCGTGTAGCCGAATCCGGCATTGCTGCTCATTGGAAATATAAATCGGGTGGCGATGTGTATGGCGGTATTGAGCATGACCGTGCCCGTGAATGGCTCGCAAGCTTGGTGCAAATTCAAGAAGATGGGAACTCGGAGGAATTTCTAGAAAGCGTTAAGGTCGACTTATTCCCGGACAAGGTCTACGTGTTCACCCCTAAGGGTAAAATTCTACGCCTGCCCACCGGTGCCACCACCGTCGACTTTGCCTACGCTATTCACACTGGCATTGGAGACCGCTGTGTCGCAGCCAAGGTCGATCGGCGCTTAGTGCCACTGCGCACGGAACTTCGCAATGGACAGACTGTTGAGATAATTACCGCCAAAGGGGCAACGCCCAATCCCTCCTGGTCTAATTTTCTAGTGACTGCTAAGGCGCGTGCCGCCATTCGACAGTATCTAAAAAACTTGAAGCGTGGCGAAGCGATAGAATTAGGCAAAGGTTTACTCAGACAAGCTCTAGATGAATTTTCGGTCAACTTAAAGAAAATTCCGAGCGCAAATATCGATGCGGTAGTGAAGGAATTAAATCTCCAAGACGCTGATGACCTGTATGAAAAAATAGCATTAGGTGAACGCGTTGCTCCGCTGGTAGCGCGGCATTTTTTACCTACGCCCGAAGCACCCGGCTTCACGGCCGGCCAGGAGACCGAACTAGGTGGCGACAAATTATCAAGTACACCCCTGATGATCGCGGGTACTGAAGGGATGCTAGTGACTTATGCACGTTGCTGCTATCCCATTCCTAACGATCCCATCATGGCCTATTTGAGCGCCGGGCGAGGAGTGATGATCCATCGGCAAAACTGCGGCAACCTCGCCGAATATCGCAAACAGCCGGAGAAGTGGATCGCAGTTGCCTGGGAGGCACTCCACAATCGAATGTTTAGCTCAGAAATTCAATTAGAAATCAGTAATCGGGTGGGCGTACTCGCCGCGGT
The DNA here is from genome assembly GCA_043784265.1 of Gammaproteobacteria bacterium. Taxonomy (GTDB): domain Bacteria; phylum Pseudomonadota; class Gammaproteobacteria; order Steroidobacterales; family Steroidobacteraceae; genus Bog-1198. The sequence continues at coordinate 22,875 of JAYVYN010000147.1, forward strand.
CGCATCCGTTGTTGCCGCCACCGAAACTAATATTGATCACCTATCACTAGAAGAACAAGATGTCGATACTTCATCGTTAAAGTTCCAGATGCAAGTTCGTGACCGCAAACACTTGGCAAGAGTGATTAAGGCCATTAGGCTCATGCCCGAAGTGCAAAGGGTTTATCGGACCTTGGCCTGAAACAAAATTCTGCGCGAGATACAATGAGAGTATGACTAAACAAATCATTTCGACAACCAGTGCCCCGGCGGCCATCGGCCCTTATTCACAAGCAGTTCGGGTCGGTAATACCATTTGGATCTCCGGCCAAATTCCATTAGAGCCTACCACCCAAGAACTCGTCAAAGGTGACATTGAGGCCCAAGTGCGCCAGGTATTTGAAAACCTTAAAGCCATTGTGCTGGCTGCGGGGGCGAGCCTTGATGATGTAGTGAAAGCTACCGTGTTCTTGATTGATTTAGCGAATTTTGCGCTGGTGAACAAGATCATGGCCGAATACTTTCGCGCACCGTTTCCCGCACGAGCGGCGATTGGCGTAGCGGCGCTGCCGCGCGGGTCGCTGGTTGAGGTGGAGTGCATCGTCGCTTTGTGAGCGAACTGGCTGCGGTCACCAGTTTACGCGGTGTGGGCGATGCGCTCGCTCTGCGTTTGAGTGCGCTTGGCGTGCACACAACCCAAGATCTATTATTTCTATTGCCGCTTCGATACGAAGATCGAACTCGTATAGTCCCTTTGGGCGCACTGCATTTCGGTCAACGCGCCGCGGTTGAGGGTGAGGTGTTGCTGACTGAGATTAGCTTTCGGGGACGTCGCCAAATGCTCTGTAGAATCGGCGACGGTTCGGGATTTTTAACATTGCGTTTTTTCTACTTTAATAACCAACAACAAACGGGCTTGGCGCGGGGTACGCGGATACGCTGTTTCGGCGAAGCACGACGCGGGCCTAAGGGTTTAGAGTTTGTGCATCCGGAATATCGGAAGGTGAGTGCCTTAGGCGCAGATGAAATTGCCGAGCACTTAACACCCATTTATCCCGCGACCGAGGGCATCACGCAGGGCCGCTTGCGGCAGTTGGTCAATTTGGCGCTTGATCAAACCAGCGCCGTTAACTTACGCGATTGGCTACCCGCGTCAATTTTAGACGATTCGTGCTTGCCCAGCCTGCACGAAGCCTTGTTATATGTACACCGGCCACCGCCGGATGCGCCGCTCGAAGCGCTCGAATCCCGCCGCCATCCGGCCCAACGCCGCTTGGCATTTGAAGAATTATTAGCGCATCAACTATCCCTTAAATTATTACGACAACGCATCCAAAGCGATCCGGGCTGGCCGCTAGCGGCCAATGATTTGCTTAAACATAAATTGCTCGCAGGTTTACCTTTTCGCATGACTAAGGCACAGACTAGGGTGCTTCAGGAGATTGAAAGGGACTTAGGCGAATCGAAACCCATGCTGCGCCTGGTGCAAGGCGATGTCGGTTGTGGCAAGACCTTGGTAGCGGCCCTCGCTGCCGCTCGAGCCGTAACGGCTAAGCGTCAGGTAGCGCTCATGGCGCCGACCGAGTTGCTCGCGGACCAGCATGCGCAAAATTTCCGTCGCTGGTTCGAACCTCTCGGGGTACCCGTTGCGCTATTAACGGGTCGCCAAACCGGTAAGGCACGACTTAAAGTGTTGGATAACATTAAATCCGGAGTGGCGGCAATCACCGTGGGCACTCATGCACTGTTCCAAGAAGGGGTGGATTTTGCAGAACTTGCGCTGGTCATTGTCGATGAGCAACACCGCTTCGGCGTCCACCAACGCCTCAGCTTGCGCGAGAAAGGCAGCCGCGACAGTCATCAACCCCATCAGTTGATCATGACGGCAACGCCAATCCCGCGCACGCTAGCGATGACAGCCTATGCCGATTTAGACGTCTCAGTGATCGATGAAATGCCACCGGGGCGAACGCCGATCAAGACCGTAGTACTCGCCGAGACGCGCCGCGATGAAGTCGTGTTACGCATTCGCAATTCCTGTCTTGAGGGCCGTCAGGCTTATTGGGTGTGTCCGCTGATCGATGAGTCCGATGAGATGCCCTATCAAGCAGCGGAAGAAACCGCCAGCGCCTTGAATGCAGCTTTACCCGAGCTTAAGGTAGGACTGATCCATGGTCGCATGCCAGGCGCGGCCAAAGAAGACATCATGCGGCGCTTTAAAGAGGGCGAGATTCAATTACTGGTCGCAACCACCGTGATCGAAGTGGGTGTCGATGTGGCCAACGCCACCTTAATGGTGATTGAAAACGCGGAGCGAATGGGACTGGCGCAATTGCATCAACTCCGCGGCCGCGTCGGTCGAGGGCAGCACGTCAGTTCCTGTCTATTGCTATATCGTGCACCGCTGTCGTCATTAGCCCGCGAACGTTTGGCCGTTATGCGCGACACCCATGACGGTTTTGAAGTGGCGCGACGCGATCTGGAACTACGAGGACCCGGCGAATTATTGGGCACTCGACAAACGGGACTTGCACAAATGCGGGTCGCTGATTTATTGCGTGATGCAGACTTGCTTCCCCGGATACAGATTGCCGCTGAGGCGCTGCTCCATGAGTTTCCGTCGCATGTTGCGCCCTTAGTCAGTCGTTGGGTAGGAGAAGCCGGACAATATGGTCGGGTCGGGTAGAATACGGAGTATGTCGTTGTACAAAACCCGCAGCATCGATTCTCATCCCAGCGTAATTGAGTGGTTACCCGCCGAACATCTTGGCCAGATGAAAGTCGACTCAAACATACGCCCGTGGCTGATTGGCAAAGGGATGCTGACATTGCGCCTGAAAGCCGTGTGCGGCGAGCGTTTCGTCTTACGCCTCGTGAATCAATGGACCGGGATACTGAACCCGGATCATCGACTGAGTTTGCAATCCACCGATAGTGCCGGACTATTTCGCGACGTAGAAATGTGTTGCGATAATACGGTTTGGGTCTTTGCTGAAACGGTTATCCCAGACTCTACATTGAGTCTATACCCGTGGCTGGCTGAATTAGGGGATGCCGCACTCGGCGAGACATTAGTGGGCTTATCCGGGGTAGAGCGCAGTTCCTATGAATATGCTTGGTTAGGGCGCAACGAATCGCTGACTGAGCGCGCCTTAGAAAATACTCCGTTGGATTCGCAAGGCTTGTGGGCCCGACGTTCACTTTTTTTCTTGCGCGGCGGAGCACTCTTGGTTCAAGAGATTTTCTTGCCTAGTATGGGCTCCGCGATTCCCCTTAGGTTGGGAGCGGGACGTTAAGATGCCGCTACCACAATCAGGGGTTAAGGTATTGGAGGCGCTAGAGGAGCGCTGGCGCTGGATTAAGTACCGTTTTGAATATCACCCCTGGGTCACCAACCAATTCCCACGTATTCTTGCCATCGGGATTGATTATGCGCAACTAATGCGCCTTAATCGCCCGATCGGAATATGGCTACTACTATGGCCCACCCTATGGGCGGTCTGGATTGCGGGACGCGGCAAGCCTGATGCCCATATTTTTATCATCTTTGTGGCAGGCGTAGTATTGATGCGATCCGCTGGCTGCGTGATTAACGATTATGCTGATCGCAGCTTCGATGTACACGTAGCGCGCACTCAAGACAGGCCACTTGCCACCGGGCGAATATCTGCACAGGAGGCCTTAATATTATTTGCACTGCTGTGCCTTGGAGCCTTGGTTTTTGCGTTGCAATTAAATCGTATGACGCTATTGTTAGCGGTATTGGGCGCTTTTTTAGCCGTCAGTTATCCGTTCGTTAAGCGCTTTTTATCGGTACCTCAAATGTATCTAGGCGTTACTTTCGGTTGGGGCATACCGATGGCCTTTGCGGCAGAGTTAGAAAACGTGCCACGCGTGGCTTGGTTGGTGCTGCTGGCGAATATGCTCTGGGTGACTGCGTACGACACTATGTATGCTATGGCGGATCGCGATGACGACCGGAAAATCGGCGTGCGCTCGACAGCCATCCTATTTGGGGATGCGGATCGACACATCATTGCCATTTTGCAGGCCATGACTTTGCTGACGCTATATTTAGTGGGAAAAATGATCCACTTTACCGCCTGGTATTACTGTGGATTAACCGCTGCGGCGTGTTTTTTCCTGTACCAACTATGGCTCATTCGCAACCGCGATCGCAACGCCTGCCTGCAGGCATTTCTTAATAATCACTTCGTGGGCATGTCAGTATTCATCGGGATGCTGCTCAGTTATACCTTCGCTCGTCTATAATGGCAGTATGACAAAAGTACGCAACGATTGGAGCAAGGGCGAGGTTCAGAGCCTTTTCGCCTTACCCTTTATGGATTTAATTTTTGGCGCGCAAACAATCCATCGGGAATTTCAAATTCCGAATACCGTGCAAGTGAGCACGCTATTGTCCATCAAAACCGGCGCGTGCCCTGAAGACTGCGCCTATTGCCCACAGAGCGTGCGCTACGACACGGGACTTGAATCGGAAGAGTTGCTGGAATTGGACACGGTGGCAGAGAAAGCCCGCGCGGCCAAAGATTCGGGTGCGACGCGTTTTTGCATGGGTGCCGCCTACCGCTCACCTAAGCCGCGGGATCTACGCAAAGTGCTCGCCATGATTAAGACCGTCAAATCACTCGGCTTAGAAACCTGCGCCACTTTAGGCATGGTGAGTAGCGCCCAAGCGCTGGAACTGAAAGAGGCGGGCCTCGATTATTACAATCACAATCTAGACACCTCCGCTGAATATTATCGAGAAATCATCACTACCCGCACCTACCAAGATCGATTGGATACATTGCAAGCGGTGCGCGAGGCCGGAATGAACGTATGCTGTGGCGGCATTGTCGGCATGGGTGAGCAGGCGGAAGACCGAGTGGGGCTGCTACATACCTTGGCGACCCTGCCGGAACACCCGCAGAGCGTTCCCATCAATCAACTAGTTCGCGTCGCCGGCACTCCGCTTGCAGACGCTGCAGCGCTCGACCCCTTTGATTTTGTCCGCACGGTGGCGGTCGCGCGAATTCTAATGCCACGCGCACACGTGCGCCTGTCTGCTGGACGCACCGAAATGAACGATGAGCTTCAGGCCTTGTGCTTCTTAGCCGGTGCCAATTCGATATTTTATGGCGAGAAATTGCTGACCACCGGCAATCCCGACACGGCTCAGGATCAGAGATTGTTCGAGCGACTGCAAATTGCTGCGGAGCGCCCCACGGCGCCCTAGTGAATGGTAGCGAGCGATCTTCGCGGGATTCGACGCTCGTTTGATCGCGCCGCCTCAAGCTACGACGCGGCAGCGGTGTTACAGTTCGAAATACGCGCACTCTTACTTGAAAGACTTAAATTAACGGCGCTAGCGCCGGCGCTAGTAGTAGACGCGGGAGCAGGTACTGGACATGCGAGCTATGTTCTTAAACGCCGCTACCCAAAAGCGCAAGTGCTTGCGATTGATGCATCGCATGGCATGCTGCGTGTCGCCGAAAAGCAAAACTCTTGGTGGCATCCGATTGGTCGAGTCTGCGCAAACCTCGGCGTTCTACCGCTCGCGACCGCAAGTGTTGATCTAATCATTAGCAACCTTGCGTTGCATTGGTGCGATCCGGAGACCGTGTTTGCTGAATTTAGAAGAGTATTGGCACCCCAGGGTTTCTTAAGTTTCAGCAGTTTTGGACCCGAGACCTTACGCGAACTACGCACCGCTTGGGCGCGGATCGATAGCCACGAGCACGTCAATACTTTCATCGATATGCACGATCTGGGCGATGCCTTAGTGCGCGCAGGATTTAAAGGCCCCGTGCTCGACATGGATCGTTACACACTCAAATACAAGAATGTCAGTGCGTTGACTCAGGATCTCAAAGCTATGGGGACAACGCAGGTCCTGGGGCGTCAGCTCAAAGGCCTTACCGGCTCCGCGAAGCCGAGACGCATGGCGGCAGCTTACGAAGAGTTTCGACAAGAAGGCCTTTTGCCTGCGACCTATGAAGTAATATTTGGGCAGGCATGGGCGCCGACAACCAACACGCAATTACAAGCAGAACAAGGCGCAACCGTATCGTTGCAAGAAATGAAACGTCAATTAAATTCAAGGAGTACACGGTGAAGGATCCAGCAGCGTGAAGACAGCGTACACACCCTTAAAAACCGGACGGTTTTTTATCACCGGAACCGATACCGGCGTGGGTAAAACTCGCATCGCCGTCGCGCTTTGCCGTACGTTAGTACAGCGCGGACTACGTGTAACTGCCATGAAACCTGTGGCGAGTGGCTGCATTAGTACTGACGCGGGACTACGCAGCGAGGATGCACTGGCTCTGCAGCGTGCCATAAACGTACGTATTCCGTACGATGAGATAAACCCCTATGCCTTTAAAGCCGCCATCGCCCCACATATTGCTGCCAAGGATATAGGATGCAAGATTGATTTTGAGGTGCTAGATCGCGCTTACCAGCGAATGACCCTGCAAAGTGATATCACCATTGTAGAAGGCGCCGGGGGTTGGTTAGCACCCCTAGATGCCGTGCGCAGCTTCGCGGATCTCGCGGGCTTTTGGCAATTAGAGGTGATTCTCGTGGTCGGCATGCGGCTTGGTTGCTTAAACCATGCCTTGCTCACTGCCGAAGCGATCGAACGCCGCGGTCTACGATTGCGGGGTTGGGTCGCCAACGTTATCGATCCTCACTTTGAACGCCTCGAAGAAAACTTGAGCATTTTACAAATTCGTTTAGCACAACCTCGCTTAGGCGTGTTTCCATTTGTGCCGCAACTAGGCGACGATGCGGTGTTACCCGAGTTCGCAATCTAGGATTGCTATCGTTGGTTACATTACATTTTTTCGCGCCGCGCTTCTTAGCCGCATAAACCTACGACAAACGCCGCCGCAGCGGCAATCTGCGCCTCTGAATAAGTCTTAGCAAAACCCGGCATCACTTCAGGGCCGTGCGCGCTTTGTAAATGGGAGCCTAAGCGAATCACTTGTAGCACATTCAGGGGCACGGCCTCGCGACAGCTATGACTGCCCTGAATCGAGGCCATCTCAGATTGCACTCCAGCACCATCGATACGGTGGCAGCTCGCGCACACTTCATCAAATACCTGACGGCCGAGGGTGAGGTCCGGGTTTGAGTGGGTCGAGGCTAGCGCGGGCACTGACACAACTCCTGCAACCAGGGGCTGCAAGCCGCGCAAATAAGTCCCCATCGCGACGATATCCTCCGCCACTAAAAACCGCAGGCTATTGTCCACTACTTCGGCCATGGGACCTGAGGCTGTGCCTCGTAAAGGCGTATGCCCGGTGGACAGATATTGCACTAAACTTTCCGTCGACCAAGATCCCAACCCCGTAGTCGGCTCGGCCGTTAAGTTATAGGCGTTCCAACCGTCAGCAATCGCGCCCGCGTACGGGTGCTTTGTATCCAAAGCCTGCAAAGCGTTTCGGGGCGTGTGACATTCGCCGCAATGACCCAGTGCCTCTGCAAGATACGCCCCGCGATTCCACTCAAGCCCACGTTCTTTATCCGGCTCAAAGCGATGTTGGGGCTTGTACACCAGGCTCCAAAGCGTAATCAGGCCGCGCATATTATAAGGGAAGGCAACTTCATTCGCCGGCGGTATGTAGTGAATTGGTGCCAAGCTACTCAAGTAAGCCTTAATAGCCAATACGTCCGCATCGGTCAGCAAGGCATACGAGGCGTAGGGAAATACCGGATACAGATGCTGGCCATGCTTGCCAACACCCTCGTGCATCGCTTGTAAAAATTCGGCGTCCGACCACGTTCCAATCCCGGTTTCATTATCAGGCGTAATATTGGACGAATAAATAACGCCGAAAGGGAGTTTGAAGGCTCGGCCACCTGAAAAAATCGCGCTTTGCGCACGAGAATGACACGCGATGCAATCGGCGGCCTTAGTCAAATACTCACCGCGCACCCATAGCGATGCGTTCTTCAAGGCGTTGGGCACACCACTCGGGTCTCCCTTTAAATATTTCTCTAGCGCAACCGGCTGGGTCCCAAACGATCCGGGAGCCGGGCGCGGCCAAAACCAAGCCAACACCAACAGCAGCGCCACCGCTACCATCAAGCTCGCCCACTTCAGTGCTCGGCCAATTTTCAAGCGCGACTCCTAGATCGCCCGTAAATCATGTGCAGCCACCGGCAACTTACGCAACCTGACTCCGGTCGCCGCAAAAATCGCGTTAGTCAGCGCCGGCGCGACCGCGGCCGTACCGGTCTCGCCAATACCACCGGGCGCTTCAGCACTCTCTATCAAATGCACCTTCACCTCGGGCGCCTCCAACATGCGGAGCATCCGATAGTCATTGAAATTGCTCTGGTCTACGCGGCCATTCGCAAGCGTAATTTCGTTGAACAAAGCCGCGGTTAAGCCAAAAATAGTACCGCCTTCAATCTGAGCCCTGACAGTGTCAGGGTTCACGATGACCCCGCAATCCACTGCGCATACGACCCACTCCACTTTAACCTCGCCGCCAGAAGTCACCGCAACTTGCAATATGGTCGCGACATACGTGCCGAAGGCAAATTCAACTGAAATTCCCCTCCCCGAACGCGCCGGTAGAGGCTTGCCCCACTCAGCCATCGCGGCTGCTTTTTCGAGAACGGCGAGCGCGCGCGGGGCACCTTTTAAAAGACGTCGACGATATTCCAAAGGGTCAACCTTCGCCGCTAGCGCCAGTTCATCCATGACGCTTTCCACAATAAAAACATTATGGGTCGAGCCCACACCGCGCCACCATCCGGTCGCGATACCCGGCGGCTCACACTGTACAAACTCTAACAGCACATTCGGAAAATCATACGGTGGCCCTGCAGCGCTATCGACTGCATCGTCATCCAAACCATTCTTAAAACTAGGAGGATCCCAACGCGCAAGGACGCTAGAACCCGTGACTCGATGCCGCCACGTCAGCGGCATCCCGTGACTATCCAATCCCACCCACACCCGATTGTGATAGTACGGCCGATAGAAATCGTGCTGAATATCTTCCTCGCGACTCCAGAGCACGTTGACCGGTCCGTTAACTAGTTGCCCGATACGAACTGCTAAAGTGATATTGTCAATTTCTAATCGCCGGCCAAAACCGCCGCCGATAAATAGGCTGTGCAACTTGACCGCTGCCAGGGGCAACCCCGTGATCCGTGCCGCTTCCGCCTGCGCGCGAGTCTGTACCTGCGAACCCACCCAGATGTCACAAGCATCGGCTCGCACATGCACCGAACAATTCATGGGTTCCATGGGCGCATGAGCTAAAAAGGGTAGTTCGTACACTTGTTCAAACCGACTTGCCGCATGCACCAGCGCACCTGCTACATCACCAATCTTGTTGGCAACCACAGCCTTACCGCCAGTGGAAGCCGCTGCAATCTGCGTCGCAATGGCTGCGCTATTATTCGCAGCGTTTGGCCCTGCATCCCAATAGAGCTGTAAGGCAGCCAGACCCTTGCGTGCAGCACCCGTATGATCGGCGACCACCGCCACCGCATCGCCTAGCTGAATTACTTGCCGAACAGCGGGTACTTTCAGAGCGGCCGCGTCATCGATAGGCCGAAGCTTTGCACCAAATTCAGGACAAATGGCCACCGCCGCAAATTTCATTCCAGCAACCCGCGCATCAATACCAAACAGCGTTTTCCCAAGGACTTTATCTTTAGCATCCACTCTTTTAGCGGGGGTGCCGATCAGTTTGAAGTCTTTACGCGCCTTCAAAGCGACCGCGCTAGGCACCGGTAGTTTTGCCGCTGCATCACCTAAAGACTGATAACGCACGCTGCGACCCGATGCGCTATGCACCACGGTACCTTTATAAGCGTGGCAGGTGTGTTCTTCTACCCTCCACAATTTCGCGGCTGCCGTAATCAGCAAGGTACGCGCAATCGCTCCACATTGTCGTAACGGCTCCCACGCGGCTCGTATCGATGCCGAGGTTCCGGTCGCCTGCATGCCGTTAATGGGATTGGTATACAGCTTGTCGTCGGGCGGGGCTGCTTCGACTACAATCTGTGCCAGATCGACTTCGAGTTCCTCGGCAATCAACATCGGTAGCGAAGTGAAGGTCCCCTGACCCATTTCCACCATATGCACGATTAGGGTAATAGGCCCATTGCGGCCAATACGAATAAACGCGTTCGGCATAAACGACGCACCAGCAGCAGCGTCCGCGGCGCCACTGCTCGCCGCGCCACCGCCGGCGCGCACGCGCTGGGGTAACATTAGGCTCAGCAGCAACCCACCGCCCACCGCGGCGCTAGCCTGAATAAATACCCGACGCGACGTCACTGGGTGTATCACTTGACACCGTGCGCGACGCCGCTGGTGACGCCGCCCGCGACAGCGCTGGAGGCACCGCCCGCTGCGAGGTGAGTTGCTGCGTGTTTTATAGCCGCGCGAATTCGCTGGTAGGTTCCGCAGCGACAAATATTACCGGACATTGCATGATCGATATCATCATCACTCGGGTTAGGCTTATCGGCTAGTAGTGCCGTGGCGGACATAATTTGGCCAGGCTGACAATAGCCACATTGGACCACTTCAAGCTCAAGCCACGCCGCCATTAAGCCCGCAGAAATTTTCTCGGTTGCCGCACCCTCGATGGTCCGCACTCGCTTACCCACAGCAGCGGATAGGGGCAAAGTACAGGCACGCACCGGCCGGTCATCCAAGTGCACGGTACACGCGCCACACAAGGCCATTGCGCAGCCAAACTTGGTACCGGTCATCCCGAGGACATCGCGCAATACCCACAGTAGGGCTGTATCGCCTTCGGCCTCAACCGAATGGTCCGCACCATTGATATTGATGGAATAGCTCATGAGTCGCTACTGTATCAGACCAAGCACTTCAATTAGCATAGGCGTCCTATGAAAATTATGAAACCTAATCTCACCGCCTTCGACGACCTACCCTATAACCCAGCGCTGTCCGACGTGGTTGAGCGCAATATTCGTACTATTTTAAAGTTGCGCGCACATTCAGCACACATCCGGGATGTCCAAGAACGTCTTGCGGATTGGATCACGAATTTCTCCGGACGCATGTTATTCGCCTACCTGCATGTAGTTTGGTTCGGTGCGTGGTTATTACTCAATGCGGGTTGGTTTAGTATCCGCTCGTTTGATCCTTATCCCTACGGATTGCTAACCATGATTGTGTCATTGGAAGCTATTTTTCTATCCACTTTCGTGCTCATCAGTCAAAACCGACTGAGCGAGGAATCCGATCGGCGCGCCGATCTAGATCTACATATCGGTCTCTTAACCGAAGCGGAACTGACCCGTGTCATAAAGATGCTGCACGCGATTCAAGAAAAATTAGGCATGGAATGTAAAGATCCTGAAGAACTTGCCGATCTGGAGCTGGCAACTAACCCCGAGGACGTGCTCGCGGAGATCGAGCGTCTTAGCAAACGCAAATCACTATAGCGCTGCTATGTCGACTCGCACCAAGGGCAAGAAAAATAAAACAATTAAAGTTTAACGTTTCACACTTTTGATACATATGGTAATTTCACAGCATGCGCACGTTCAATTCGTCGATAATCATTTTAAGCATTGCGACTTGCTGGGCGATGAGCACGCTCGCCGGCTCAATCGAGCCTGCAGCCATCAGTGCACCGACCGCGAAAGAAGCACGCGCATTTATCGAGCATGTGAATACTGAATTAACCGCCACATACATTGAGAGCGCGCGCGCTAATTGGATTGCGCGAACCTACATCACTGAGGACACGGAAAATCTGATTGCAAGTGTAGGAGCGCGCGCCATCGCGCAAGAAAGTCAATTTATTGCCGAATCGCATCGATTTGATAACCTCACCCTACCCGCTGATCTCACACGGCAAATCAAGCTGCTGCGTATCAACGTACAGCCGGCCCCCTCCGACCCTACTTTAAGAATTGAAACTACCCAAATTGCGGCTCAACTCGAGGGTCTATACGGCAAGGGGAAATACTGCCCAGCCAGCGATAGCTCCAATTGCTTAAGGATCGATGAACTCGATGTCAAAATGGCAAAGTCCCGTGATCCGCAGGAACTGCTCGACATGTGGACCGGCTGGCACGCGATTTCCAAGTCAATGCGTCCCAAGTACGCGCGTTTCGTTGAGCTCTCTAATCAAGGTGCGCAAGAGCTTGGGGTTGCAGACACCGGAGCGCTTTGGCGTTCCCGCTATGACATGTCAGATGAACAGTTCGCGCAAGAACTCGAACGCACCTGGCAACAGCTGCGACCCCTGTACGACGAGCTTCATGCCTATGTGCGCGCCAAGCTTATTCAAAAATATGGTGCAGTAGCCCAACGTAGCGACGGCATGATTCCAGCCCATTTGCTCGGCAATATGTGGGCCCAGGAATGGGGCAATATATACGATATAGTCGCCCCCGCTGGAGCTGCGCCGACTTCTGATATCGGAAAGGCCTTAAGAAAACACCTACCCAATGCCGATAGTGAGGATCGGCTACTACAACTACAAGCCGCAAAAGATCTTGCGCATTACGGGGATGTTTTCTATCAATCACTAGGTTTTGAGGCCTTACCGGCCACTTTTTATCAACGTTCGCAATTTATCAGGCCCCGCGATCGCGATGTTGATTGTCATGCCAGCGCCTGGGACTTAGACGCCGATAGAGACCTACGCATTAAAATGTGCATCCATATTGATGCGGATAATTTCACAACTGTTCATCACGAAGAAGGCCACAACGAATACCAACGCGCCTATCGAGACCAGCCCTATCTGTTTCGCGGCGGCGCCAATGATGGCTTCCACGAAGCCATCGGCGACTCGATCGCGCTTTCGATTACGCCCGACTACTTAAAACAACTCGGCCTCATTGATATAATTCCACCGGCGAGTGCCGACATTCCCCTATTGCTACGAACAGCCCTTGATAAAGTTGCATTCCTACCCTTCGGGCTACTGGTCGATAAGTGGCGCTGGCAAGTATTTTCCGGGAAAGTAACCTCCGCCAGTTACAACCAGGCCTGGTGGGAGTTGCGCGAGCATTATCAAGGAATAGCACCGCCAGTGCCGCGCACCGAATCAGACTTTGATGCGGGCGCTAAGAATCACATTCCCGCCAATGTGCCTTACGCGCGCTATTATTTAGCTAGAATTTACCAATTCCAATTCTATAAAGCCATGTGCACAGCAGCGGGCTTCAAAGGGCCACTCAATCGTTGTAGTTTCTTTGGCTCAAAAGCCGCCGGCGCAAAGCTTGATGCCATGCTCAAAGCTGGCGCCTCGCAGCCCTGGCAGCAAACCTTAAAGGCCATGACCGGTGTCGATCATCTCGACGCCGCACCCATGCTGGAATATTTTCAACCACTATACGTGTGGCTTAAACAACAAAATATTGCCAACCATACTAAAACTGGTTGGACTACCCCTTAAGGTCTACGCGGCGGGAAATGCGAGTTGCTTACGCATCACAATAAAACGTAGCCCATCGGATCGCGGTAATCCAAATCGGCTATCCCCGTAAGGAAACGGTCTGGTCTCGCCAGTCGATCGGTAGCCGCGACGCTCATACCACGCAATGAGTTCTGCGCGCACATCTATCACCGTCATCTCCACCACCCGCGCGTACCAATGGACTTGCGCATGTCGTTCTGCGGCGGCCAACAACTCTCTACCGATCCCACCCGCTTGCAGATCAGGACGTACCGTCAACAAGCCGAGATAACAGACGGCATCGCCTTTTTTTTCCAAATGAACACACGCCGATATTTGCTCAGCTACTCGCGCCAGCAAGATGACACTCTGAGAATCGGCAAGAATCTCTTGAATACCTGCGCGATCGATCCGTTGGCCGCCGAGGAGATCCGCTTCTGTGGTCCAACCGATGCGACTAGTATCACCCCGATAAGCGCTGTTAACTAACGCCACGATAGCGTCAGAATCCCTTATTTCTGCTGAAGCAATATTGCACATAGAAGAATTGAACGGTGCGTGGCTTTTTGACGATAGTCGGTAACTTGCGCACATTCTATCAAATCATGAAGTGGATAATGCTGATTGAGTCGAGTGGGATAAGGGTGGTGATTTAGTAGAGTCCTTCAGTACAGAACTCAAAGTTATTTTGGCACAGTTACAAGTTGCCGATATCGCGGTGGGCTGCGTACGCAAGCTTGATGCTGACTATTGGCGTAACAACGGCTAATATTACTATCATGAAAAACTCCAATGAATTTGAGGTTGCGGGCCTGGTATTCGTGCGGCGATGGCTAGCACTGGTGTGTGGCACCCTTGCCGGAATTGCCCTCGTTGGCTGCGCACGGCTTGCCCTGGTAACCGTAAATGTCGCCGCCGATTTCAGCGATTTTACACGGCAAACAAATCTCGTCTACGGCGCATCGGCGGCAGAGAAACTTGACTTATACCTACCCGTCCATCGCAACAACAACCCGATCGTGATTTTTTTCTATGGTAGCGCCTGGAATGGTGGTGACAAAGCGTCCTATAAATTTGTGGGCGCCGCGTTAGCTAATGCCGGAATCATTGCCGTCGTACCAAACTATAGTTTATCCGCGCTGGGCCCATTTCTCAGCCGCTTATCGCAATTATATAGGGGATAATATTGATGGAAATAATAATGGGTCTGTCAGTTTCGGTGAAACTATTCCATTTTATCGGGCTAATTTAGGTCAATCCATCGTGCAATGGGAAACTGGTCTTCAGGCTGGGGTATTTAGTGACTTCAATCTGGATGCGCGCTCGTCCGATCTCATTAACACAGATTTCATTGCATCGGTTTACTCAAGCGTTCGAGCACGTCAATTTTCTGCTTTTGCCCGTGTCTTCCACCAAAACTCGCATCTCGGCGATGAATTCCTATTACGAACGAGCTTGGAGCGCGTAAACCTCAGTTACGAAGGAGCCGATCTCAAACTTTCTTATGAGCTTCCGTATGGGGTACGAGTGTATGGTGGGGGAGGTGGTATTTTTCACAAAAATCCCTCAACGATAAAACCCTGGTCAACGCAATATGGCATCGAGTTCAGAAGCCCCTGGCGCATTGATTTCGCAGCACTGAGACCGATTCTAGCAGTGGATATCAAGAATCATCAGCAAAACAATTGGAATACCGATGTGTCCGCCAGAGCGGGAGTCCAATTCGATAATGTTCAAGCATTTGGTCGGAAGCTGCAATTCCTGGTGGAATATTTTAACGGCAATTCCCCCACCGGTCAGTTTTATAAAGAAAAGGTCGAATATCTCGGTTTCGGAGCGCATTACCATTTTTAAAATCTATCCACCATTGGCCGGGGTGAGTCCTTCTTACTATAATATAGGTGCGCTTCATTGATTGTAATCCAACATGGATTGCTGCAAATCTTCCGCGGGTCGCTGTAAGAGTGGCGGTTTAATGCAGCCTCCACGCGTTATACTGGGACCATGGAATTTGGTTTCAATGTTTAGCGCATGCCCAATATCATCGTTCGTGGTTACTCACCGCATGCTTTCGATACGTTAGCCCGATATGGTTTTCACCCTGTGCTCGCTCGCATCTATGCCGCACGCGGCATTGAAGAACCCGCCCAACTGGAAGTGGAATTATCTCGACTGATTCCATTTGAGCGTCTGAAGAACGTCTCCACAATGGCGACACTCCTCGCCGATGCAATCCTTGCGCGAAAACGCCTGTTGATCGTAGCCGATTATGATTCAGACGGCGCCACCGCTTGTGCCGTGGGTATACGTGCGCTGAGAAAGTTTGGCGCGATAGTGGATTTTCTTGTTCCCAATCGTTTTGAACACGGTTATGGTCTGACGCCGGAAATCGTGCGACTTGCCGCTTCCACTCCGCTTCGCCCCGACATACTTATCACGGTAGACAATGGCATCGCCAGTGTTGAAGGCGTAGAGACAGCCAATCGCCTTGGTATGGATGTTTTTATAACTGATCATCACCTGCCTGGGGATGACCTGCCGGCGGCGGCTGTAATTGTCAACCCTAATCAGACAGGTTGCGAGTTTCCCAGCAAGCATCTCGCCGGGGTAGGCGTAATGTTTTACGTGGTTCTGGCGCTACGCGCAAAATTGCGCGCTAAAGGAATATATGCTCCACCTCAAAAAGAACCCAATCTTGCGAGTTTGCTTGATTTAGTGGCACTCGGCACCGTAGCCGATGTAGTGAAGCTTGATGATAACAATCGCATTCTAGTGCACCAGGGTTTGCAACGGATCCGCCAGGGACGCGGCTGTGCGGGCATTAACGCTTTGCTGCAAGTTGCGCGGTGCGATTTTCGGCGGGGGTCTGCGTACGAACTGGGCTTCATGCTGGGGCCAAGATTGAACGCGGCGGGACGGCTCGACGATATGACGTTGGGCATTGAATGCCTCATCACAGATGACGAATTTCGCGCCTCGCAAATGGCGATGCAGCTCGACACACTCAATCGCCAACGTAGAGAAATCGAAGCGGAAATGCAGGATAGCGCACTGGTTATGCTGGAGACCGCTCTTTCCGCCCATCATTCCCAAAACTCAGGGCAAAACTCTAGTCGCAATGATCTGAATACTCACAGCCTGACTCTATTCGATCCTGCTTGGCATCAAGGTGTGATTGGCATACTTGCCTCCCGCATGAAGGATAGATTTCATCGCCCCGTTTTTGCATTTGCGCCGGGCATAAATGGCGAAATAAAAGGTTCGGGTAGATCCATCCCGGGTTTCCACTTGCGTGACGCGCTGGATCTCCTAACGAAGCGCTATCCGGGCCTGTTGCTTAAATTCGGTGGCCACGCGGCAGCTGCAGGACTGACCATGCGTACCAGCAATTTAGAAAAATTTCGTAATGCTTTTGAGCAAACCGCGCAGGCGCTGCTCACCCCGGCAGATCTTACGCACGTCATTGAAACGGATGGGGGCCTGGATGAATCCGAAATGAATCTGGAATTGGCGCGGCATCTCGCGGAACAGGTGTGGGGGCAGGGTTTCGCCCCGCCAACGTTCAATGCCCGCTTTCAGGTGGAGCATCAGCGCATAGTCGGGGAAAAGCATCTGAAACTAAAACTGAGGAAACTGAAAACACACTCGAGGGAGCTCGACCCCACGAAACCCGGCGGCCTTTACGATGCTATATTATTCTTCCACAGCGGTCCTCTTCCAGAAAAGATACATGCCGTTTATCGATTGCAGGTAAATGAGTTCAACGGCAACTCCACCTTGCCCGCAACATCTTTGGCTATTACT
>JAYVYN010000148.1:0-25987 GCA_043784265.1 Gammaproteobacteria bacterium
GACGTCCGCGCTCTGGGGGATGGTTACCGTTTGTTGCAAGAGCTGCAAGCGCTTGATGCGGATCGGATCATTACACAGCGTGGACGAGCAATGGCGCGATTACCCTTAGATCCAAGGCTCGCACGTGTTTTGTTAGAGAGTCAACGTTTCCACGCGGAGCGCGAATTGCTGGCTATAGTGGCAGGCTTGAGCGTGCCCGACGTGCGTATGGAATCTAAATCGTCTGACGATGCGCCGATCGAGGACTCTAAGTCAGAGTTTTCTGCGCTGTACAAGCTCTGGGTAACCTATCGACAAATCCGTCGAGGTCCACGCCGTGAATTGAAGCGTTGGTGTAAGGAGCGCCATTTGTCGCTACTGCGTTTGTCGGAATGGGACGATGTGTATACCCAAGTAGTGGAGCGGGCGGCCCAATTAGGCATAGTTGCCGGGCAGAAACCCGCGAGTTATGCCGCAGTTCATCGTTCTTTGCTGGCTGGATTTTTCACCATGGTGGGAACTGTAAGCGAAGAGGGCACTTATTTAGGGACCCGAGGTGTTCGTTTCCACCTGTTTCCGGGATCGCCGTTGAAACGACGCAAGCCACGCTGGGTGATGGCTGCGAGCATTGTTGAGACGTCACGAGTGTTTGCACGCCGGGTCGCTCAGATTGAGCCGCAGTGGATTGAATCAGCCGCCGAACATTTAATCAAACGGGAGTACATTGAAGTTGATTGGGATGAGCGGCGCGAGGAAGTGGTGGCGCGTGAGCGCATTACTCTTTTAGGGCTTACCTTAAGCGCGCATCGAATCATCAATTATGGACCGATTGCCCCCGCGGAAGCCCGTTTGATATTTGCTCGAGAGGCTCTAGTATTCCAACGCTTGAAGTCGCGGCCTCAATGGTTAGTTCAAAATGATAAGGCCATTGAATCTGCCACCCATATAGAGGATCGATTGCGAACTCGTGAGTTACTGCACGGTTCAGAGTTTTTCGTTGAATTTTATAACCGCGTGCTTCCGCCGCAAGTGTCGAGCGCTGCTACGCTTGAGTTATTTAGCCGACGTTTAAACGATGTGGAACGCGATGCCCTGCGGCTAAAGCCGGAGCAGGTATTTGCTCGAACACCGGATGCAGCCATCTTGGCGCTATTTCCAGAGCATGCGACCCTGGCCGGAAAAGAAGTGGACCTCCACTATCGGTTCGCACCGGATGACGCTGCTGACGGCGTTACTGTTCAAATCCCGTTGTTGGCGTTACCGAATATCAATCAAGCCACTTTGGAATCCTTGGTGCCGGGCTTGATTGGGCCGCGAATTGAGGCGATGCTAAGGTCCTTACCAAAAGACGCTCGACGTAGCCTGATCCCCATTAGTGAAACGGCGGCACAGTTTCTTAAAGTGCTAGACTCGCTGCAGACTGCACTTAGTCTATCGACCTGGTTGCACGATGTTCGGGGTATCCCTGCAGCATTAATTCGTTTTGATTCCAGCTCGATACCGCGCCATTTGCGCATCCAGGTCTTGGCTGTGCACGAAGGCCAAGAAATCCAGCGTGGGGAACTTAGGGATCTCAGGCGTAGCACCCAAGCTCAAGCTCGACGTGCGCTGGTTGCGCGAGCGCACGCTGCATATCCTATTGCTTGGCAGCGATTCGAATTGGATGAATTGCCGCTTGAAGTTGATCTACCGATTGATGGCGAAGGCCGTGTTTTCCCAACCCTGGAGCCAAGCTTAAGAGTCGAGTATGAGTGGTCATTGGCTGAGGCGACACGCTCCTATCGGCAAGGTGCGACGCGGCTTGCGCAAATTATGCTGCATCGACAAGCTCGGGATTTAGCAAAGAAAATGGCGACCCATGCACCTTTGCTATTGGCAGCTCAGGGTCTGGCTGCGAGTGATGATTTGCAAAGCGGTTTGCTGATGTGGGTGTTTGAACACGCTTGTTTTGGTGAGGCCGATATTCCCAGAACCCGCCAAGCATTTGAGGAGGCTGTTGATCAGGGTCGTGAGAAGTTATACCAGAGCTTCGATACCATTACAGTCCGTGCACTTGACTGGTACACCAGCGCACGAGAGTTGTCGAAGTTACTCGCGGGCGCGCGTTTTAAGGGTAACGCGGAAGCAGTTACCGAAAGCCAAAGTCATTTACGACGGTTGCTTAAGCCCGCTTCGATAGTGTCAATGGCACCACCGTGGAGCCGACAAATTTCGCGTTATCTTAAAGCCGAAGAGCGACGCTGGCAGCGATCACAGGCCCGCGCTGAATCGTTGCAGGTTGTCCGCGAACTGGGGAACTGGGAGTTGCGTTACCAGTCGCTTGCCGGGCGGCTACAAGCCGAAGGTCGCTGGCTGCCGCAGTTGGACGAACTCCGGTGCTGGATTGAAGAATATCGTATATCCCTGTACGCACAGGAAATAAAAACTCTAGGCCCGGTCTCGGCACCGCGTTTGCTAGAACGCTGCGCCGCCATCGAGGCCTGGTTGAGTCGCTAATTTTATCTTTGGTTTGGCTGGTACCGTCCCCGGCGCGGTGCCGCCGTCCCGGCCCCGGGGTTTAACCCGGGTCTAACCCAGTTCTAACCCAGGTCGAATCGAATTCCTTGTGCCAAGGGAAGTTGCGAACTCCAATTGATGGTATTAGTTTGCCTTCGCATATAGGCTTTCCAAGAATCTGATCCGGACTCGCGTCCACCTCCGGTATCTTTCTCGCCGCCAAACGCGCCGCCAATCTCAGCTCCCGAGGTGCCGATGTTGACATTGGCAATACCGCAATCGCTGCCCTCGGCCGAGAGAAAGCGCTCTGCCACTTGCAGGCGATCAGTAAATACTGCTGACGAAAGCCCATAGGCGACGGAATTTTGAATCTCCAGCGCTTCCTCTAGCGTACTGTAGGGAATGACGTAGAGAATGGGGGCAAACGTTTCGGACTGTACGATCGCCAAGTTAGCCGCAGCCCTGATGATAGCGGGTTCGACGAAATTGCCGGGTCGCTTCACGGCATGTCCCCCGCAGAGTAATTGGCCACCTTGCGCTTGGGCGGCCGAGATAGCAGCTAAATAGCGTGCAACCGCGCCAGGATCGATCAAAGGACCCATTAATGTGTCCTCCGCTAGTGGATCGCCAATACGTATCTGACCAAAAGCTTTCACTAAACGATTTTCAAGATCGGTTTGCCTAGAACTATGCACTAACACGCGTCGTGTGGTCGTGCAGCGCTGTCCTGCGGTACCCACCGCACCAAATACGATTCCCGGCACCGCGAGTTCTAAGTTAGCCGATTCATCAACAATAATGGCATTGTTGCCCCCGAGCTCTAACAGGCTTTTACCGAGGCGTTGCGCTACGCGCACGCCGATCTGACGACCTACGTGAGTTGAACCCGTAAACGACACCAGGGCGGTACGCTTGTCATCGACAAAGCGTGTGGCAAGCGCCGTACCGGCGTCGATAAACATTTGAAAAATAGGCGGTAACGATTGACGCTCGAGTACACGATTACATATTTTTTGCACGGCAACCGAGCACAAAGCAGTCTTTGGCGACGGCTTCCATACCGTGGCATTGCCGCAAATAGCCGCTAGGAAAGCATTCCACGCCCATACTGCTACGGGGAAATTAAACGCCGAAATGACGCCTACCACACCGAGCGGATGCCATTGTTCGTACATACGATGTTGGGCGCGCTCGGAGTGCATCGTGTTGCCGTAAAGCATGCGTGATTGACCCACCGCGAAATCGGCGATGTCGATCATTTCTTGTACTTCACCAGCACCCTCAGCCTTAATTTTGCCGTTCTCAAGCGAGACCAGCATGCCAAGAGCCTCCTTATGGCGACGTAGCTCTTCGCCCATTAAACGGATGGCTTCGCCGCGTTGCGGCGCGGGCACTTGCCGCCAAATTTTGGCGGCAGCAAATGCGGCGGCCATTACTTGTTCGTAATCATCGAAGGTCGACGCCCGCACCTGCGCAATGCGCTCTCCGCTAGTAGGGTTAATGGAGTCGATCAGAGCCCCTGAATTCTGCGAGCTCCAGCCATGAGTACCGGACCACGTGCCTGAATTGATCGCCTCTAACCCCAAAGCATTTAAGACTTCTGTGATTTGTTTCATAACTCTATTTTGACTGACGACGGGTAGTTTTGCAGCGTTTCTTTTCTATCTGTAGCATTATATATTGATGTCCAAATCAACCATGCTTACAAATCCGCAGCCGACGGCCTGGCAGCCCAGTAGCTGGCAGTCTTATCCTGCGACTCAGCAACCGAAGTACTCGGATGCTGCACAATTATCCCGCGTGGTGGCGAGTTTAAGTCGACTTCCGCCGTTGGTGGTGTCGTGGGAAATTGAAGCGCTACGCGCTAAGTTAGCCAAAGCCCAACGCGGCGAGCAGTTTTTGCTGCAGGGCGGCGATTGTGCCGAGAGTTTTGAGGATTGTGAGTCCGATAAAATTGCGCAGCGACTAAAAATTCTCTTACAAATGAGCCTGGTGTTGTTGCAGGGGTTAAAAAAACCTATCATCCGGGTGGGGCGATTTGCGGGTCAGTACGCCAAGCCGCGCTCTGCCGACACGGAAACTCGCGACGGAATTACACTACCTTGTTATCGAGGAGACAATGTCAATCGGCCCGAATTTAATGCGGTCGCCCGCGAACCGGATCCGGAATTATTGCTGCGCGGCTACGAGCGTTCGTCCTTAACGCTTAATTTTGTGCGGGCACTGATTGAGGGTGGATTTGCGGATTTGCATCATCCGGAGTACTGGGATTTGAGCTTTTTGCGCCACGCCAAACTGCGCGAGAGCTATCAAAAAATTGTTGATTCTATTGCTGAGTCGTTAGAGTTCTTTGAGTCCATGAGCGGGCAACGGGTGCACGCCGCGACTCGCGGTGACTTTTATACGAGTCATGAGGGCCTGCACCTATTATCAGAACAGGCTCAGACCCGCTATATTGATAGACAACAGCGTTGGTACAATTTATCCACACATATGCCGTGGATCGGGATGCGCACCGCCAATATGGACGGTGCTCATATTGAATATTTTCGCGGTATTGCGAATCCGATCGGGGTTAAAGTGGGCGCGGCCATGGGAGCTGATTGGCTCCGCAGTTTAGTTACGGTACTTAATCCGAACGGGGAACCCGGCAGGCTGACATTGATTCATCGTTTTGGCGTCAAGGAAATCGAGCAACGATTACCTGCCATGATTAAGGCTGTTAACGATACGGGCTCGCCCGTGCTGTGGGTATGTGATCCCATGCACGGCAATACCGAGACCACCGGCGCTGGAATAAAAACTCGTCGGTTCGATAATATTTTGGGAGAGGTAGAAGCCGCATTTCAGATTCATGAAGCGCATGGGTCAAGGCTCGGCGGAGTACACATTGAATTAACGGGTGAGGATGTCACCGAGTGCATTGGCGGTGCGCGCGGCCTTGCCGAAGTCGATCTATCGAGAGCGTATAAATCGGCTGTTGATCCACGCTTGAATGCTGAACAGGCTTTGGAACTCGCCATGCTCATTGCCCGCCGTGCGGGAACCACCAGGCGGTCGTCTGGCGCCCGCTGATCGCATGGCTCAAAGCCTTCAGCCCACAGGCGGTTTGAAATAAAATTCAATTAAAACAGTGAATTAGAAATTTTACCTAACTTAAGGGCTTACTTGGCGCATTATTTTTTATAAGCGGGGTTGTCTAGCCCGACGTAGGTGCTATTCTGATCTAATTCTACCGTATTCGGCCTAGGTTCAGATACGCTCGGGTTAGTCCAAACTTCAGGCGTGATCTATAGCGGGCTGCGCTTAAAATAGCGCAGCCCGTTTTTTTATAATCGATTACCCTTAAATGCCGACCCCCTTCGATCCCCATTGCCGCCGTTGTCCGCGTCTAGCGGCTTTCTTAAGCGAAGTACACATTGAGAAGCCCGA
Source organism: Gammaproteobacteria bacterium (assembly GCA_043784265.1). Lineage (GTDB taxonomy): Bacteria > Pseudomonadota > Gammaproteobacteria > Steroidobacterales > Steroidobacteraceae > Bog-1198. Next base: position 5,908 of record JAYVYN010000148.1, read on the forward strand.
GTATTTCTGTGCGCCCGTACCCCCCTTTGGGGATACTAAAGCGCAGATTCTCATCGTCGGTTTAGCGCCCGGCAAGCATGGAGCGAATCGCACCGGTCGGCCGTTCACTGGGGATTATGCAGGCATTTTACTGTACGAGACTTTGTACAAGTATGGGCTCGCGAGCGCGGCGTCGTCGGTGTCGGTGGACGATGGCTTAGTGCTGCGTGCCGTGCGCATTACGAATGCGGTCAAGTGTTTGCCGCCGGATAATAAGCCGCTGCCGCTCGAGGTACAGACTTGTAATGTTTATCTTAAGACTGAACTCGCGGCGAGTCCTGCTGCGCGGGTGATTTTAGCGTTAGGGGGAGTCGCGCATTCCGCCGTGCTGCGCGCCTACGGCATGGCCTTAAGTCGGCATCGATTTGCGCACGCTGCGGAACATCTATTGGGTGAGGGTCAGGTATTGCTCGACTCCTATCATTGCAGCCGTTACAACACGCAAACGCGCCGTCTTAGCGTAGCGATGTTTGAGGCCGTCGTGGGTAGGGCGACCGAGCTTGCGGGTTCAAATGTTTGAGCCTAAGTCTTTTGTCGAAAGCCTACCATTGCTACCCGGCGTGTATCGGATGTTGGATGCAGAGGGCGCGATATTATATGTAGGTAAGGCCCGTGCCCTGCGCAATCGGGTGGGATCGTATTTCCAGCCCAGCAATGTACATCCTAAAGTCGTCGCGTTGATTGCCAAGACTGTGAACATGGAAGTCACGATTACTAATTCGGAAACTGAAGCCTTATTGCTTGAATTTAATCTCATCAAAAAGCATCGGCCTCGCTTCAATGTCATTTTGCGCGATGACAAGAGTTTTCCATTTTTACGTTTTCGAACCGATCAAGAATTCCCGGCACTGGAAATGTATCGCGGTTCGCGCAAGGATCCGGGTCGCTTTTTTGGGCCATATCCTTCGGCGGGCGCGGTGCGCGAGGCGCTGCACCAATTGCAGAAACTTTTTCGGCTGCGTAATTGCGAGGACAGTTATTTTGCGAATCGCTCGCGACCCTGTTTGCAATATCAAATTCAGCGCTGTACCGCACCGTGTGTTGGCCTGGTTTCTAAAACAGAATATGCGCGCGATGTGGGAGCCGCTATTAAGGTGGTTGAGGGTCGCAATGATGAGGTTACTCAGGATCTAGGGTCGCGGATGGAATCCGCCGCAGCACGTCTTGAATTTGAGGAAGCAGCGCGCTTGCGCGATCAATTAGCGCATTTGAAAACCGTTCAATCACAGCAAATTGTGACCACCGAATTGCATCATGATTGCGATGTGATCGCTTTGGCGCAGGCGGGCGGTGAGTACTGTGTCGCATTGATGTTCGTGCGTGCGGGTAGAAGCTTGGGCAGCGCAAATTTTTTCCCGAAGGCCTCGCTAGCAGAACCGGCTGAAGTGCTGGAAGCGTTTGTAGCGCAGTATTATCTGGAACGTGAATCCCCGGCGGAAATAATTGTTGAATATGATTTTGAGGAGCGCGCGGTGCTGGAGGCGACACTTGCCGAGCGATCTTTACACAAGGTACGCATTGCGACTTCGGTGCGCGGGATTCGTGCTCGTTGGTTGACCATGATGCGCGGTAATGCGGAACAGGCGCTTAAGATGCGTAGCCTGGCGCGCTCCAGTATCGAATCCAGTCTGGAGGAGCTGCGCGAAGCGTTTAATCTGGATGAAGCACCCACTCGCCTTGAGTGTTTTGATATTAGCCATACGGGAGGGACCGACACAGTGGCGAGCTGTGTGGTGTTCGGCCCGGAAGGTCCCCTTAAGAACGATTATCGGCGTTTTAACATATCGGGTATTACGCCGGGCGATGATTATGCTGCGATGGCGCAAGCCCTGACGCGCCGCTATAAACGGGTGCGCGCTGGCGAAATTGTCGCTCCCGATGTGTTGTTAATAGACGGCGGTAAGGGTCAGTTGGCTGAAGCTGAAAAGTCCTTGGGTGAACTCGGCATCACGGGTATTACGCTTATTGGTGTCGCTAAAGGTCCGGACCGCCGTGCTGGGCAGGAACAACTTTTCTTGTTGGGTGAGGATACGCCTACTATACTAGCGCCCGATTCGCGCGCTTTGCATCTGATTCAACGGGTGCGGGATGAAGCGCATCGATTTGCGATTGCAGGGCATCGCCGCAAACGGGCGGCGCGCCATAACCAGTCAATTCTAGAAACCATTCCGGGTTTGGGACCCGTCAAAAGGCGCGAGCTGCTGAAGCACTTCGGCGGCTTACAGGGGATACTGCGTGCGGGTATCGATGATTTTGTGCAAATCCGCGGTCTCGGCCGAGAACTGGCAGAAGTAATCTATGAACATCTCCACCCGGGGTCGTGAAACGCCGCCGCAATCTAGCGCATATTTAAATTTGCCGAATGCACTGACTTGGTTCCGCATTTTGATGATTCCGGCCATCATCGCGCTGTTTTTTCTTCCCTATGAGTGGGCGGATCCGGCTGCTTGCGCAGCTTTTGCGCTTGCGGGAGTCACGGACAGCCTGGATGGTTATTACGCACGAAAATTGGGGTTGACGTCCCGTTTGGGCGCGTTTTTGGATCCGGTTGCCGATAAATTGATTGTCGCTACGGCATTGGTTTTAATTGTCTCGAAAGATCCGCGCTGGTTTGTGGTGATCGTTGCGATTGTCATTATAGGCCGTGAAATTGCCGTTTCCGCCTTACGCGAATGGATGGCCGAGATTGGCGCGCGGGGCCGCATTAAAGTCTCGGTATGGGGCAAATATAAAACCATCATGCAAATTGTGGGGTTGTCGTTGCTGCTATTTCGCAAAGACGTATTGGGTATTCCCATCTATCAATTGGGACTGTTATTAACAGCAATTGCCGCGGTTTTAACCCTTTGGTCGATGATTCTGTATTTACGCCTGGCGTGGCCGGAGCTGCGCGGCAGCGCAAGCATCCCTTGACTCCGTGCGACTTGGCTCTAAAATGACCGGTTAGGTTTGGGCGGGAATAGCTCAGTTGGTAGAGCGCAACCTTGCCAAGGTTGAGGTCGCGAGTTCGAGTCTCGTTTCCCGCTCCAGTTTGTGCGAGAACCCCGGCTAAGTCCGGGGTTTGTTATTTTATGCGATGGGCTAAGTGGCAGAGTGGTCATGCAGCGGCCTGCAAAGCCGTGTACGCCGGTTCGATTCCGACCTTAGCCTCCAGCGTTTTCATTAGCGATGTACGAGGCCCTCGTGGCGGAATTGGTAGACGCAACGGACTTAAAATCCGTCGAGTAACCATCTCATCCCGGTTCGACTCCGGGCGAGGGCACCATAAAATCAATGACTTATGGAGAAATTGATTAAGCGGCGTCGGGATTTGGCACAAATTTGGCACAACTTCAAAAGGCTTGTATAGTCTAGGCACAATTGGGCGCATTGAGGCAACCATGGCGACTATACAAAAGCGGATCGGCCTCGCGGGCACTACGTATCGCGTGATGATCCGGCATAGAGGCCATGCAGCCGAGTATCGTTCGTTTATCAAAATGACCGATGCCAGGGCCTACGCTGCCAAAGCTGAGACTCTTATCAATGAAGGTGTCGGCACGTCAGTACGCGAGGCGCGACGTCGAACGCTGGGTGAGGCCATCAAGCGCTATGTCGAGACCGTGATCGCGACCCGCGATGATAAAAGCACGAGGCGGCACTACGCCTTCTGGACTGAGCGTATAGGGCATATGCGCCTCGCGAGCGTCACAGCCGATGTGGTCGTAGCCTCCCGCGACCACCTTCTTGCCAGCAATAGCCGGTTGGGTAAACCCATGGCACCTGCGACGGTCAAGCTCTACATTGAATCTTTGTCGGCTGTTTTCAAAGTGGCCCGTAAGGAGTGGCGGTGGACAACCTATAACCCATGCGCCGATGTAACGAGACCACGGTTACCGAAGGGGAGGGTGCGCTTTCTAAGCGACGTCGAACGCAACGCACTGCTTGATGAGTGTCACAAAAGCGCTGAGCGACGGCTTTACGCCTTTGTGGTGTTGGCGATTAGTACGGGCGCCAGGGCCGGTGAGTTGACGGGTCTTAAGTGGGGCGATGTGGACCTCGCTCGTGGAACCGCATCGCTACGCAAGACTAAAAACGGCGAAATGCGGGCGTTGCCGGTCAAGGGCGCTGCGCTCGCCGCAGTTAAAGCGATGTTTGATGAGGCCGTGGACCCCAAGACTCATATATTTGCTGGCCCCGCTGGACCGATCTTCGCGTATCAAGACAGTTTCGCTAGGGCACGTGATGCGGCGGGTATCACAGACTTTAGATTTCACGATTGCCGGCATTGTACGGGCAGCTATCTGGCGATGAATGGCGCGAGTGCTTCGGAGATCGCTGCTATTTTGGGTCACAAAACGCTGGCGATGGTGCGTCGATATGCCCACTTAAGCGATGGGCACGTCGGTAGTGTGATTGAGAAGATGAATGAAAAAATCTTCGGCAAGTAAGCTGCCGAGCGGGCGACCTAAAAAACGCTCACCGACTTTTGCAATGTACCGGCGACGCTTGGATTCTCGCAATGGAAAGATATACGAATTTGTTAAAACTACCGTTGCCGCAGATCCTATAAAATATGGATCGATAGAGCGCGCCATTAATGCGGCAATGACGAAATTTCATGTTGCTGCGCGTTCAACGGTGCAACGCCAAATAGCGCCCTATAAAAGTTTTGAAAAGGGAATTAAACAGAGTGTGAAATTTCTAAGCAGTGCCGTAATTCCGTATATTGGCCTAACGGAAAGACTGGCGGTTTTTTATTCTGAGAGGGAATTGATCGAGTTAGGCAATATCTCAATTAACCTTGCGCTAAATCTTGCCGAGGAACGCGAGGAACTTGAACGATTTCGCCTGCTTCATAAGCAGCAGCGGCGCAAACCTGCCGCAATTAAATAGCCGAAATACGGCAATAAATTAGCATTTTATAGCGGCAGACTTTTCGCGCTAAACAACTGAACCTATGTTGCCCCAGTCGCAACAAGGAGTTCAAATGCCACGCCAATTTGTCCCGCTCGCGGATGCCCCCGAGCACGGTATCCCTGGCACGCCGCTCGGCCTAGGGTGGGTTGCGTTTCATCGAGTTTATAACGGTGCCGAAAAATTTGGCGCTATTGTGAAATTTGGGGGCCGTCTGTATGTTGACCCGGCGCGATTTCTTGAATGGATGGCGACCCAGCCCCGAATCAGTCCGCCCATTCAACGGTCGAGCAACCCAAAGGTGAAAGGTGCATCTGACTCTGCATTGAAATCTCGACGCAATAATAACTTACGCCTGAAAGCGGCGTGAACGCGAGAATGCAGGCGGACACTTGGTCGGCCGACCGCGTCGCCGACCTACTCGATAAGTGCAAAAAATCGCCCCAAGGTTGGAAGGGCTGCTGCCCGGCGCATGAAGATCGGAATCCGAGCTTGTTTTTGGCCGACGGCCAAGACGGGCTCGCTCTAGTTTGCTACGCCGGCTGCACCTATAAAGAAGTCGCGGACGCGCTCGAAGCAAAGGGAGCCGTGATCCGGCCCCAGCGCAAAACCATTTTCGAGGATCATTTTCAACTCGGACAGCCGCATTCACATTGGGATTACCGCAACGCGCGTGGCGAAGTCGTCATGCGAATTTGTCGATGGGAGCAACCGGGTGGCAAAAAAGACATCCGGCCATTGGTCAAGACGGCCGACGGTTGGAAATGGGCGCATCACCCGAACCCGCGCCCGTTGTTTCAGCTTGATCGATTAACTAACGAGGTAGACATGCCGGTGCTCATCGTAGAGGGCGAAAAAGCGGCCGCAGCTGGTCAGATACTCTTTCCGGACTACATTGTAACGACTTGGCCAGGTGGGGCCGCAGCCACCGGGCAAGCGAATCTGCTGCCGCTCGCCGATCGCGACGTCACGCTCATTCCCGACTGCGATGCGCCGGGCCGAAAAGCGATGGCGTGGCTCGCCAAACAATTAAAAGACGGTATTGCCAAAACGGTGCGCACGGTCGATCCCGCCGCAATCTTAGCGGCACTACCGGAGGGTTGGGATTTGGCCGACGCACTCGCGGAAAAACGAAACATTGCCGATCTCCTAAAAAATACAAATTTGGCCCCAGTCGATACCACCGTTCGCCAAATCCCGCTGCGATCCCCGCTCGATTGGGAGGCGCTCGAAGGCAAATCGCCGCCAGATCGAGAATGGGTTATTCAACAGTGGCTTCCGCATCATCATCCAACGCTACTAGCGGGACGTGCTGGCATCGGCAAGACGCTTGAAGTGCAACATCTAGGCACCGCAATGGCATTGGCCCACACCTATCTCGACGTCATCGCCAAGCCCCTTAAAGTCTTGATTTGGGCAGGCGAAGACGACGAAGCCGAACTATGGCGCCGTCAAATTCCCATTTGTACATATTTCGGTGTCGAGATGAACGCGTTGAAGGGCCGGCTGATACTGCAATCTTATGAGGGGTGCGATATCACGTTAGCCGCGGTCGCCTACGGCAATCTCTGCCCGACCCCAATGATGGCGGAACTTACAGCGCAGGTGCGGGATTACGGTGTTGATTATGTGTTCCTGGACAACATCGCCCGCATCTACGGCGGCAACGAAAGCGACAGGCACAGCGTAACGACTTTTATTGCGTGGTTGTCCGCAGCGGTCAGGCCCGCCGGGGTGTGCCTTCTCGGGCATCCCGCCAAAGGCATAGGGTCCGAATACAGCGGGTCTACCGCATGGGAGGGCGCGGTCCGTGCCCGCCTATACCTATCTGACCGCCTGCCCGATGCCCAGGCCAACGATGATGTTGACCAGGCTCCTGACCCCGGCGTTCGTTACCTATCGCGCCGGAAGTCGAATTACAGCCCCAACGACTGGCGTCGGCTTATTTATCAAGATGGTGTGCTAGTTCCCGAAGCACTGGACCAGACCGTCCCTGTGGGCCGAATCGGCGGTGACTTCGCGAAGGATATTGTCCGTAGGGCCGTCAAGAAACTCGGTGATATGGGATTCCATGGGAACGCCGGCACAAGGTCACCTGAATACCTGCCGCGCCTAGCTAATCAATATGGATTACTCGACCGCATGGGCGAGCGCCAATTCGGGGCCGTCATGCGCGGTCTGATAAAGGACGGCGAATTGACAGTAACCGTAGTTGGAAAATATTCCAATCGCTCCCCGAAGTCAGGTCTGGTGCTCAAATGAAAATCAGCTTGCACACATGCACACATGCACACTCCCCTATACATAGGGGATGTGTGTGCGTGCAAGGCATTTGGGCATTTGTGCGGCATTTGTGCAGACACTTGTGCAGGCATGTGTGCAATCAGTGTGGTGGAAGCGAATGCACCTGCCACCCCCAAGTAACGCTATGTGGTGGTGAGGCGTGATCAATCTTGCGTCCCTGAATTCAGCGGAAACCCATTTGGTAAGCCGACGCTATCGGCGTAAAGCAACACAAGCACGCGCGACATTGTTTCAGCGCTGCAATGCAATGCACCACACCCTACCGGGCCTAAATCAGGGGGTTGCATGAAACCCACGTCGCCAGTAAGCGAATTGATACCCCGCGCCAGGGTCGGCAAGCTTGACTCGGTCGTGGCATGGCGTCGCGAGATCGGCAAGGTGTATCGCGCCATGCGTCGTGGCGATATGCACGCCGACCTTGGAGCGAAACTCACCTATGTCGCTAATGTCGCCGCGACTTTAGTGAAAATTGAGGAAGAGCTACGCCACGCCGGGCGAATCGCCGACGAGCTGGCACGGCAGAACAACGGTGCATTCACAAACGGGCAATCGCATACCGCGATTGAATATGCGCCAGCTGAGCAATTGCCGGATGCCGGTGAGGCGTCAAAATGACGCTATACCGAAAACCCCTATGCAATTCGGTATGCGCTTCCGTTATGCGTCAAACACTTAGCGCTGGCGTTTCAAGCCATACGAATACACTAGTTTTTGGTATAGCAAGGGGGTATGGTATATGCTGGATTTTATCGAAGCGGCGGATTCAGCTATGGCGGCAAAGATTCAGCGAGCGGGCATTTACGTTCGCGTCAGCACGAACGAGCAAGACACGAGCAATCAGCGCATCGCCCTTGAGCAAGTCGCATCGCAGCGCGGCTGGAATGTTGTCGAGGTTTTTACTGATCACGGCATATCGGGCAGTAAGGGACGTAAAAAGCGTCCGGCCTTCGATCGAATGTGCAAAGCCGCTAGCGACGGCAAAATCGATATCATTATGGTGTGGGCGATTGATCGCCTTGGCCGCTCGCTTGCGAATGTGGCGACATGCCTTGCCGAACTTCGTGAACAAAACGTCGCCGCGTTCATCTTGCAACAAAATGTTGACGGAACTACGTCATCGGGCAAGGCAATGTTGGGCATGGCTGCGGTATTCGCTGAGTTTGAACGTGACATGCTGCGCGATCGTATTCATGCGGGCCTTGCCAGAGCGCGCGCGCAAGGTAAAAAGCTCGGCAGACCGACCAGCGTCACTGTACGCACCGAAAAACACATTCGCACGCTGCGCGCCAAGGGTCACGGCATGCTTCGTATCGCCCGCGAACTTGGTTGCGGCGTCAGCACGGTTCAAAGAGTCAGCGCCGCCTAGCAGCCTCCACGTTCGTCGCAGCGGCATCCTTGGCGGTGTCGCGTGCTAATTTTGGGTATTGATCCTGGCATTACAGGCGGTTTCGCCGTTATTGAATCCGACGGTGCATTCGTCACTGCTGAAGATTTACCGATTATTCGCGATGGCCGACTTGGCTGGATTGACGCATCCGCGTTCACTTCACGACTGATCGAGATTCGCGGCGGTCGCGAACTTCGCGCGACTGTCGAGCGCGTTCACGCAATGCCGCTGAATGGCTCACAGGCTGCATTCAGTCAGGGCGCGACGCTTGGCAGCATCCTTGCATCGCTTCAAGTGCTGCGCGTCCCCATTGAGCTTGTGCAGCCCGCTACATGGAAAAAATCGCACGGTTTGTCAAAAGACAAGTCGGCAAGCCTGGATCGTGCTCGTCTAATGTTTCCGAGTGCCGACCTTGACCGAAAGCGAGACCACAATCGCGCCGAGGCTTTATTGATCGCCGAGTTCAGCCGTCGCACTTTCGTCGGCAAGGCGGCGGCATGATCGACGCACTCAACTATCAGCAACGCGCCACGCAGCATAGGCCGACCGATCCGGCCTCGATGGCTGTGGAAATTCGCCGCCTTATTGGTACTGGTTTAAGACCTCGCGATACCAGCGTTGCGCTTCGCCTCGATCTATCCGCAGTGCTCGCAGCGCTGCAAACAGCTTCGCCAGCTGCGCCGCCGAGTAACGTCCCAAGGTTAGGGGTTCAGCGCGGTTCGGTTGGCGATTTTAATTCACCTTCATCGGAGTAATTTTATGTTTTTACGAATGCCTTCGAGTCAACTTACCACGCTCACTGCCGGAATCGCATCCGGTGCGCTGACCGAACTGCAAGTATTACCAGGGGGTGCCGCGACGCCAGGTTTGCAATTAATTCGCGTTTTGGGAGTTCAAGATCGCACGCCAGCGGCAGTATCTGCATCATCGGCGCAAGTTGCGCTAATGGTTAACACTAGCACTGGCTTTGTGACGCCGCCCGCTGGATTTATCGATCCGCTGTGGCTTCAAATTGCTGAGCGTTGGCTGCCCTATGTTTTGGGAATTTCAGCTTCATTAGTGCCAACCGCCAATGCAGTTTTGGCGCTGAGCACGGAAAGCATTGTTGACGCTCGCGGAGCCTGGCAAACGCTTTTGCAAAGCCTTGGCTGGATTCAGCAGACGCCAACTCTCAGCGGTCCTACGCCGAGCTTGAGCGGTTAAAACTATGAAAGACCATGACATGTATCTGACACCCGCACTAGCGTTGGCCTCATTCAAAAAAGCCATGCGTCCCGAGAATGGCCGCGATCTTCGCAGCGGTCAAGTCATCCCATTTCGAAAAGCCGCACCGCCACCGCGACCACAGCAACCGCGCCCGCCAATACAGCAGCCACTACGTCCCGCCGCAATCACCGCGCCGAATTTTGGTGATTTATTGACCTCAAAATTTCACGCTTATAAGTAAGGAATTCTCAAGATGAACGCAGTAGCTAAAGATGTTTTAAACGACCGACCGGCGCAAACCGCGCTGGCTAATATTCATATTTATATTGACACGCTCACGGCAAGCTTAGATGGCCCACGCAATAAAATGGGACCAATAAGTACTTTGCTGAATGCCGCAACCGACGCACGCTCTGTCGCTAAGGCGCTGGAAACTGAAAGGGACGCACTCGAAGTCAAGCGCTTACTCGGTAACCCGATAGACGCCACCGCGTTAGTGTCGCTGGAACGCAAAATCAGCGATGCGGCAACTTATGCGGAAAAGTGCGAGCGTGCGGCGGTGCCTGCCCGTATTGCGGCGGATCAACTACAAGGGGAGATTGCCTCAATATCTCGCAGCATTGCAGCGGAGTGCAATCGTCTGCCGATGACGGTGCATGCTGCATTGATAGAAACGGCGCAGTCGGTGGAACACAACGGCGAGTTTGTGCTTGCCGTGAAGACTTTTGTGAAAGCGTGGGGTCAATTCGTACAGCCATTCTTTGCCGCTGACATTGTGGCAACCCAAAACCCCGCGCTACAAATCCCGCTGCGGACTGCGAATATGCGCCGCGAGTTTGTGCTACCGACGCCTTCATTAACGCCGGGTTTCGAGCAAGCTTCGTCGATTGCGATCGATCGCAATGTCGAGCACGCCGCGCTTAAGCTAGTTAATGAAATGATGACGCAGTGATGGACGTCATCGCATTGACTATTGCAGACCAACGCGTCACGTTGGCGCGCACGCCATCGATCATTTTGGCGTCGGTTGCTGAGCGCATTCATAAGTACGGCGCTGACTCGCCGATCGCGCACGAAGTGATATGTGGCGCGATTGCCGCTGGCATTTCGCGTGTCGATCCCGGCTCAAAGGCTAATGCCGCGTGGTTACGTGCAAATTTGGACTCATCGAATTGCGCTGGCATTTTTTCGGTTTTCGCGCGGTTCAACAGCTTCGCGCCATTGCTGACGGATGACGAAAGCGCGTGAGCCTATTTAGAAAACCGCTGGCGACTTTGCTGCGCGAGGCTCAAGGTGTCATTGAGCATTATGAAATTGCGACGGCCGCGCCAATCGTGTTATGGCAGGAACTAGGCGAGGCTGATGCGCTTTTCGACAATCGTATTGCTGTAGCTCGAAATCGGTTGCAGCAACACACAACGATAGTCGCGGCGTGCACACCACGCCCCACCATAAGACTCGCCGGTGTCATCTTCGTTGAGTTTCCGCCGAAGTTGCTCGCGATTTTAAACCCTGCGGTCAAGGCGCGTTATAGGGTGGCGTATTCGGGGCGCGGTGCGGCGAAGTCATGGAGTTTTGCACGGGCGCTAATATTGCGTTGTCTGCAAGCGCCAATTCGGGCGCTGTGTACTCGCGAATTTCAGGGATCGATCGCCGAGTCGGTCCATAAATTAATCGATGGTCAGGTTAATGAACTTGGCCTTAGTCAGTGGTTTACCGTGCAGAGGGATTCAATCACGGCATTCAACGGCGCGGAAATCATCTTTAGTGGCTTACACGCAAATGTTAGTAAGGTGAAATCCACTGAAGATATTTTAATCAACTGGAGCGAAGAATCAGAGCGCATCAGCGATGATTCATGGCAGGTGTTGATCCCGACGATTCGCAAGCCAGGCTCCGAGATTTGGGTCACTTTTAATCCCGATTCCTTAAGTGATCCGTGTTATGAGCGCTTTGTGACATCGCCGCCCCCGAATACCCACGTTGCGTTCGTATCCTGGCGCGACAATCCATGGGTAGGAAGCGAACTCAACGCAGAGCGGGAGTATCTCGAGCGCGTTGACCCTGACGCGGCCGCTCACATTTGGGAAGGCCAGTGTCGCGCAGCGTCTAATGCGCAGATATTTCGCGGAAAGTACTCGATTAACGGATTTGAGCCGGTTATCATCGCGAAGGATGGTGCCACTGCTTGGGACGGCCCGTACTTCGGTTGCGACTGGGGATTTTCTCAAGATCCAACAACGTGCGTAAAACTTTGGATTCACGAGCGCAATCTTTTCGTCGAATTCGAGGTGTATGCGATCGGCTGCGACATCGACAGAACACCCGCATTGTTCGATGCTATACCAGATGCACGAGGTCACATTATCCGCGCCGACTGCGCACGGCCCGAAACGATATCATTCATGCAACGTAGCGGCTACCCTCGCATTCAGGGAGTTGAGAAATGGCCCGGTAGCGTCGAGGACGGGATTCAGCGATTACGCGCTTTCGAGCAAATTATAGTGCATCCACGTTGCACCCACACGATTGAGGAAATGCGATTGTACTCGTTCAAAATTGATCGCTTGACGGGCGACATTCGAAGCGAGCCGGCGGATCGACACAACCATGTCATCGACGCGCTTCGCTACGCCATACAGCCTTTGATACGCCGAAATCGAATGGGCGCACTAGCATTTATTGAAATGGAACAGCGCGAGCAACGGGCCGCTACCGCTGTCGGTTGAAGTTAAACCGATCCCGGCGGATGTACCGGGCATGGGATTAGTCGGCCAGTGCCCATGTTTCAGCAAAACTCCGACCGCCAGCGGATCACCTCAACCCCAAGGTGGTTGGCCTCGATCGCGGCTGGCACCTTTTAAGCGGCGAGTGATTACGCAATGAATGAAAGCCTTTGGCGTCGGTGGAATTGGGGCCGTTGGTCGCTCATGGTTGGGCCGAGGGTTTCCGGGCGCTTATGGTTGCTGTGCGTCGATAGCGGTATCACCGTTGCCGCGCCTTCCCTACAGGGCTTAATGGTGTCCGCGCTGGCGTTGGCTTATCGGCGCTGTACGAGTCGCTAAGCAGCGAGGCGTTGCATCATGAGTTCGTAACGATAGGTAGTCGGCACTTTCGGTGCCAATTTCCAGCGCAGCGGATGCACATTGAGGGAGTACAGCGACAGCGAATCACACGCCAGCTTTTGCGCGTGGCAAATTGCGACTTGGCTACAATCATCGCACGGCGTTAGTTCGCCTTCGGTGAAAGGTGCATTGCCGGTCGCAGATCGTGTGTGCATGGTCACGGCTTTTAGCCCGAGTTTTGGCGTAATGTGCACTTAGCTGCGAATACCCCACAAAGCGCTGATAATTGCGGCCATGCGAGGATGACGGTGTGTTTTTTGATATGTGCTCTCGCCCAGGCAATATTTTTTTAATGCATGGTGGCGACAATCAAGGAGAATCCGATGTCAGTAACTACCGGCCTTCTAAATATCAAGCCATGGGGCGTCATTGAGTGGGTCACGGTGAGGGCCGTGATGAACAGTCCCGACGACTATCGAATCGTCTACGACAACAAGGACCTTGCCATCGTGCACGCCCTCGATCAACCGGAGTTGGTCGATAAGGCCAGTATTGCTTGGCGTAAAGCGTTTCCCAAAGGACCCTGAGCGGCTCAGCGAATCCCGCCAGCGGATGCCGGCATGTCGTCCGGGCGAGCCGGCCCGACACGATCCCGTCAACGCACAAAATAATAATAGCGAGACGCGGCTTGAATGCGCCTTGCTCACATTGTCGGTGGCGGCGGTGGCCATGGCTCAGGCAGATCGAAATTTCGCATTCCGCGCTCGTTAAAGTACATGTGTCCTGGCAAGAACGGCTCGTTGCCGCTCCATGCACTGCTTTTCACGCGGAGATAGTCGGCCAATGCCTCGGCTCGGCGCCCCGCCTTCATGTAGGCATCGCCGCGCATGACGTACAATTCGGGAAGTATGCTTGAGGCAATTTTCCCGTTGAATGCGCCTCCATTCGAGATGAATTTAACGTCCCAACTTTGAGGTAATTGCGGTTGATAACGCCGACGAACGGCTTCAGCCAAAATCTCATCTGGCAAAGGATCGTACTCCGGGTACAAAATTCTAAGGGCTTTTATGGCCCCGCCGAAAATTACAGCGTCCATCCCGCCGCCCGATACGTTCATGATGGCTTGAGTAATAATGTCAGATGCCTTATTGAAATAGCCTAACTTCATGTACACACCAGCAAGCTGCTCGTACACAAAGGGACTGTCCTCCACACCGTCAGTTGCGTACTTCATTCCCTGCAGATATCCAGTGGCGGCATCCTGATACCTCCCGATTGACGCTAGAGCGAGCGCACGGTCGCAGTACAAAGAGTGCGCATTCTTGCCTCCTGCTGTGATCGCAGCGTTGAAGTCTTTGATTGCAAGTTTGAAGAGTTGGCGCGATTGCTTGCCGTCCGCATAGGAGGCTTGGGCCAGTTGCAGATACTTGTTTGCTCTCTTGGAAAGTGCCGGAATAAACGTCGGTTCGATTACGAGCGCCATCGTGAGCTCGCGAATCTCTGTTTGGATTTCCTCATCGTGTGTAGCGCAAGCGTTAACGATCTCTTGAATTTGGTAAGTCGGCCGATTACATCCGACGCCAGCCATGAAGTGCTGGCTACCAAAACCGTCAACTTCGGTTTTTAGAAATTGTGGAATCGGCGAGTGCCATAACGCGGCAGAGCGTGTGTAGAGATCTCGAATAATCGATTCCTTCACGGTACCTCTGGTTTCTGCTCCGTAGCGAATAAAGGAACTCAGGTACAGCCCTTTGGCGGCAGGTGCTCGTGGGGCATCGCCAAGCGCATCAAAGTCCGCGATGCTCCATCCGCACGGGGCGGAATCCTTACGCGGCTCAGCGTCACCGCGGACAAGGGCGTGACCATCACCGCTAGCCATTAACGTTTCAAGGTCATCGAGTGCTCTACTCTTATCTCCCACCTTCAAGTACATCCTTGCACGCAACGCGAGGGTGTCGTCACTGTTATCGATCGCATTGCTAGCGTACCCGATAACCGTATGGGGATCTGCCCCGTCAAGGCAAGCTATTACCGCAATGACGCTATATGTGGTGACTTTATCAATGACATCATCTTGCTCAGTGCTTTTGGCGAACTCAAGAAGCTCGCGGATGGCTGTCGCGCGTTGCTGGTGGGTCGCCTTTTCGGGCGAGCCAATAGCATTAATTACATTTCCAAGCTTCACCAGACGAGGAGACGCAGCTTTGCGTACCTGCATGGGCTTGCCAGCCATTTCGGGTGGCTCGTGGATCTTGGTAAGCTCTGCCATATATTCCGGGCGCATTGGAGCCAATTCTTCCGCAGTCGGAGGAGTGTAGCCTTTGTCCCTCGAAGCGGGCTGGCTGTCGGTAGGCACAGAAGCATCTGTCGTTGGAGCGGTCGTCTGTGCCTTTCGAATTGAGGCACTCGGTTTTGAGGTCGGATTACGCTGGCTGCAGCCCGCGACCACGACGGGGACAAAAGCTAAGAACACCAAGAATAGCTTTCTCACGAATTTCCTCTCCTTTTGCCAGATATGTTTGCGGATGCCACCGGGCTTAGCAACAGGGGCGTCCGGCGTTAAATGAATGGCCTCTTCGCGGTGGTCATTTCGCATTGGCGAGTATCTGCGCTTGGCCGGTTGCGAATTAAGGCGGCAGGATACATGCATGGCTAGCGCACACTCGAAATACGACCCGATTAGGCAATGTCTGTGAGATGTTGCCCAAGCATTCATAGCTTAGAGCGCATCGAACTGCTCTTGCGACAGGTCTGCAAGATACATCGCGCCGCTTGCGCAGTCCTTTGGAAATCTAAGGTCTAATAGTCGCGCTGCGCTACCATTTTTTGATATGGACGACCGACCGATTTTCGTTCCCCGTTCACCGCCATGCCGGTTCCAAAGGTCGCACATTGTGCGCGCGATGGCTCGATAATCTATATTGCGGCGCATCGTCAAAAAAAACGACACTTATTGCAACATATGTATGACAAGGTTCAATTGTATTTTCTGCTACGTTAACGCGAACTTAGTTGCAGAGCCTCTGCCACTCGTAATGCGAAGTACTAGGATTCCAGACTTGTTGATTGTGACATTGGCTTGCGCCCAAGGGCGGCAGACCGACGGGTTCAAGCGGACTGAGGCTTGGTGGTACGAGGGGGCACAATGTTGGGGCGCATAATGGCTTAAGGTCGATGGATGACTGGCAGATTGCCTCCATTGTTCCATTTACACATCGGCATATACAACCCGCCAAGGCTGGCTGTGATACGGCTGGCATCAAAAGCAACCCTAATAAGACAGCTTTAACCGATTTCATTCCAATTCTCCACAATATGGAATCCGAGTTTAGCGGCAGCCAAAAGACTAATTGGTGAGCTATTCCTTATTATCCAAAGATCTATGTGAACCCTAAGTCACGTAATTACAGATCAGCTGGCGGAGAACACTACCCACGTCACACTACTTCATAAGAACGGTTGCATTGAAGATGTACGATTCTAGCGATACCGCGCGATCAATCGCGGGGCTGCCGCATCTAAAGAAGCAATCACGCAACTAGACTTTCAATAGCAATCTAAGGGGTGGGTTCGAGGGGTCGGCGCTAGTAACGCACGCTGCGGACGCGACCCAGCGCCGGTGCGCGTGGCCTCAAGCACTTTCTCGACTCCTAAGCTCCACGCAAACTCGAATGCGGCTCGCGGTCCTTTTGAATACCAAGATCGTTTAAGTTGGTAGCGCCGCGTGACCAGATGGATATGGGTCCTCGGGACGGCAATGACCTGAGGTCTCTTTTGCGCTGGCGCTCGCGGCGCATGGTTCACTTTTGGCAAGCGTGGCACCAGGGCCACCGTAGGGCTGCCAGGGTCAGGCTTAAGCTATACCCACGTTACCCCAAGGGGTACGCACGATCACGGCCAAAGCGATGCTATAGAGAGGCCGCAATTGTCCAAAGGCAAGGCGTGGCGCGGTTGGCTGTGGTTCGCGTTGCTGGTCGTTGTGGCCGTACTGTGGTTTGCCACGGCGTAGGCTGGGCCGAGTGTTGCGCATGTATTAGCGCACAGCAGCAAATTCGACAGGGTTCACATGTCACGTATTCCGTAGTGCCGTTGGTATTAATAATAATGCGTTAATCTGGTTGTATACTGTGTTTCCATTAATTCACTGATTAGTTAATAACATGGCAAGCCCATTAGAAAAAGAATTTCAGTACTACTTGTCTCATCAGACTGAACTGATTGCCAAGTACGATGGCCGCTTTATTGTTATTAAAGACTGTGCGGTTATTGGCGCATATGACTCGGAGTTAGCAGCCGTTTCTGACGCGCAAAAGAATCACAAACTGGGTACTTTTTTGGTCCAGAGGGTTGAGCCTGGAAGTGCGGCATATACCCAAACTTTTCACACGCGCGTAGCCTTTGGCTGAATGCAGAATTCGAACAGTTTTACGCTCAAGTCGTCAGGTGGGCTATTAAGGTCTTTGGAGTCACCCTGCCACGTTGCAGCGACATTTGATCTGGTTTCTACTCCGCCTTACCCAGAGTTTAAGGAATTTCAGGCAATTTGGGATACAGGTGCAACCCATTCTGTAATTACCCAACGTGTGGTCGATTCATGCGGGCTTCTACCGACTGGAATGGTTCAAGTGCATGGGGTCAATTCGGTGGAAATGTCGGAAGTTTATTTGGTGAATTTGGGGCTTCACAACAAAGTTTCGGTCCAGAATGTTCGAGTCTCGAAGGGCCGATTATCACCGAGCACGGACGTGTTGATTGGAATGGACATTATCTCTATTGGAGACTTCGCGCTTACCAATCGAAGCGGCGTTTCTGTTTTTTCGTTCTGTATACCTTCGCATCGATGCATTGATTTTGTTGAAGAGCACAACATCGCTCAACGTCGTACCGGTCCCGGCTTTCGTGCTTACTCACCTCCGCCTCCGCAACTGGTCGGTAGTAAGGGGAGAAAACGAAAGCGCTAAGTGATTGCTTAGGTGCTGAGCCAAGTAGATTTGACTCTCACTTGGCACAAATTTGGCACAACATGCGCCAAATTGTGCCAATTATTCACTAATTCTCACTAGCCGCTGTCAGTTATAAGTAGCTGATTTATGAAGAAATACTAACTAACCCTAATCTTCCCTAACTGTTCAAAGGTAGACTTAAAATCCGTCGAGTAACCATCTCATCCCGGTTCGACTCCGGGCGAGGGCACCATAAAATCAATCAGTCATGCGCCGGGAATCCGATTAGGAGTTGAGATTAGTATTGGCCCCAAGCTTTAGGCCATTGCG
The DNA here is from genome assembly GCA_043784265.1 of Gammaproteobacteria bacterium. GTDB lineage: Bacteria > Pseudomonadota > Gammaproteobacteria > Steroidobacterales > Steroidobacteraceae > Bog-1198. Next base: position 24,078 of record JAYVYN010000148.1, read on the forward strand.
GTGTCATAGTCGGCTTGCAGGCGCAGCCACCAGTCGTAATGCCGCGTCGTCAGGCGTTCAAAGTTCACGAAGCGCGCGATTCGGCATGATATTGCGGGCAGCTGACGCGAGCATAGCGGCGGCGCCTTGCCGCGCCCACTAACGGTGCAACCCAGAACAACCAAAGCTGCGATAGCGCCCAGCCTTGCACAAATATCGCAGGTCCCGTGCTACGTGCAGGGTTCACTGAAGTGTTGGTGATTGGTATGCTAATTCAGTGAATTAAGGTCAACGCCAGCTCAATCGCGAGGGGCGCAAACCTGCTCGGCGCATTTATCCGTGGCCAATGGCGAACGCCATGGTCACGACGGTCAAACCAAATGCCAGCGACACACCCGGTAAGCCAATACCTAGCTGCGGAAACGCGGCGGCGAGAACTGCGCTGCCGCAACCCCTGAGAATTAACCAAAATGTCCCCACAAATTCCGCAGCAAGTTTTTTAGAAAGCGGCATAACTAGCCACTATTATCTTGACAATTTTACCCAGCCCACCCTGCGGCGGAAGTATAGCCATTTCACGGTTTTATGTGAAATAGTGGCCTCAACTCTTTGATTTAGTTAAACTCCTGTGGTGACAGAACACGCTCCCGTGGGTCTTAATGTCGATACCGTCCACATTTGGCGCGGCGATCGCCATGTATTGCAAGGGGTTAGTTTGAGCGTGAATCCCGGCGAATTGCTGCATGTTTCGGGGCCAAATGGCACCGGTAAGACTACTTTGCTGCGGGTGGTTTGCGGCCTGTTGCGACCGGAGCAGGGCGAGGTGACCTGGCTAGGGCAGCCCATTGATCGCGTCAGGGCGGAATTCCAATCCTCAATGACTTTTGCGGCCCATGAGACCGCGCTGAAAAGTGAACTGACCGCGTTGGAAAATCTGCGCTACATCGTTGGTTTAAAACGGATGGTATCGGATGCGGAATTATTGGATTATTTAGTGCAAACCGGCGTGAGTGGCTGCGCCGACCTCCCCGCCAAAGTGCTGTCGGCAGGTCAGCGACGACGCGTGGCCATGGCGCGGGTGTTAGCCGTTAAAGCGCGGTTATGGCTGCTCGACGAGCCGTATACTAATTTAGATGATAACGGCACTAAATTAATAGCAAATTTGCTTGAAAATCACGTGAAAAATTCTGGATTCGCAGTGATTGTCGCGCATCATGATTTAAACCTAGCGATTAACATAAGGCGGTTGGAGTTGGCCTCATGAGTGTGAGTTTTCAAGGCCGCGTAAGTTCTGCTGCCGCGATGGGCTTAGTGATTCGCCGTGAAATGGCCTTAAGCTTTAGACGGCCGGATCAGCTATTGCAGCCGCTGGTGTTCTTTTTGATCGTCACCACGTTATTCCCGCTGGGTTTAAGCCCGCTGATGTCGCTGCTGCGAGACATGGCGCCGGGGGTGCTTTGGGTGGCAGCATTGTTATCCTCGTTGCTGTCACTGGACCATTTGTTTAAAAACGATGCGGATGATGGCACTTTGGAACAGATGGCTTTGTCTGGCCATGGGTTGTGGTTGATCGTGGTCGGCAAGACTTTTGCGCATTGGCTAGTGAGCGGCGTGGCGCTGGTATTAGTTTCTCCCTTGGTGGCTACGGCGCTTGGAATGCCCGCGCATGCCTTCGGCACCATGATGCTGAGTCTAGCGCTGGGGACATTGACCTTAAGCTGGATCGGCGCCATCGGTGCGGGCTTAACCGTGGGACTGCGGCGTGGCAACATGCTTTTATCGTTAATTGTTTTGCCATTAGCGATGCCGCTGTTGATTTTTGGCGCGAACGCCACGGATCGCGCCATCGGTGGCGAAAACCCGGCCGGGGCACTGTATTTTTTGGCGGCATTGTGCGTGATTACTAGCACTTTGGCGCCGTTTGCGGCGAC
>JAYVYN010000149.1:0-7900 GCA_043784265.1 Gammaproteobacteria bacterium
CAGGCGTACTTCAACGTGATTCCCTGGCAAAGTGCGCCGCCGCTTTTTTTAGGATTTCGCTATCCGTTCTGACCGAAGCTAGCTCGCGTCGTAACCGATCCACTTCGGCCTCCAACTCCTTTGCAGATCGCGGCGTTGCCGATAAAGCCGCCGAGGATCCGAGCTTGCCGGCACGCTCAAGCCTGATCCAATTAAATAAACTCCTAATGCATGTGGATACGAGGCAAGGTCAGTATCCGGCACCGCAACTCCACATGCACGGCTGAGCAGTCGGAACGCCGAATCAGGATCATCCCTGAAAGCTTTTAGCACGCATGCCCCGAGTAAACCTGATCGTCCTATTAGGCAAAAGTTTGCGACAGCAGTCTTCCGCCGCAAAAGATCGACTCAACAGTGCTCAATTTGGCGGCGACCTCGAATGGGCATCATGACCCGCAGCTGACCTCTTCCAGAGTCGGCACACTCAGTCCTCCGCGCACGCAGGAGGAATCGCCTTGGCACTTTTGTAGATTGCTTTCGTCAAAAGCGCCTTGGTATAGGTCGCGGGAATCTCGCCAACATGAAATAAGCTCAAAAACGAGTTAATTGCCTTCATGGTGGTCGCCGGCAACGCCAGACCCACGCCGGCTTCCATCCAAATAAGCACATCCGCGCGGCGGCAGATATAGCCAATTCCGGATTGTTCATCGGCACCTCGCGTCGTGCCGATGGAGGCATCGATTGCCGCGTAGGGGCCGACAGCAAAGCTGAAAGCCCCTAGTCCAGCGATGACCTTGCCGCCGTAGGCGAGCAACAAGGCGTTCACGCCGAGCGAGTGGCCCGTCAAGGTCGCGGCGAGGTCGGTTTTGGTATCTGCTGTTTGAGGACCCTCTGCGACCGGTTGTCCTTGGCGGATTCCCGCGCGGATCGCGCCCTGATAGAGGTACTCCCCGTGAGCCTCCAGCACCGCTCCCTGTGTGGTAAAAATCGTCTCGACTTTGATGCTTTGACGTAAAACGATGGAGAAAGGCGCACCTATTCCCGGGATCGGAAAAGAAAAGTCCACGGGAATTTGGATAACAGCGTTGAGATTCTTGGGAGCCCCTTGGTTGCCACCACTAATCGAGACCCTTAGACCACCGACGCCGCTGATGTCAATGAACGCGTTCTTCATTCCATGCAGAATGTCGAGGCTCATATCGAACTTCACATCCTTGACGATCACGGCGGCAACCGCCTGGAACTTGATTCCATCCTTGTCGTACTTAATGATGCAGCCCAATCCCCCGTAGGTATTCGGCACGATCTTGTAGTCATTCACGCTGACTTCGACCGGCGGACCGTAGGCATTGGGTATTGGGATCGAGACTTTCGATGCGCCAAACTTAAAGCGATCCGCGTCTGTTAACACCGCTGAACGCAGCGAGGCGCCATCGCCGCCATCCCAGCGCGTAGCAAGAAATTGACTGTTCTTGCGGTACGCGGCTAACCGTTTCGCGGGTGGTTCGCGAAATGTTTCCGCCGAGGGCTGTTCCGGCGCGTTCAGATCGGTATACGTGCCGATAGCGTCCGGCGCGTAGTACGCGATCATCTTGGAGGGGTCGAGCGTGCCGTGATAAGAGATGTGAAGCTCCTCGAAAATCTCGGTGAGCTCCGCAGGGCCAAGCGTGACATCGAGCGTATCGCCCTTGCGCTCCACCGCCAACACCCGTCCAACGGCCCGGCCGGTGGCGAACAGAATTTTGCCGTTTCTAATCTCCGCGGCATGGGGCGCATTGGCATCAAGGGTCCAGGTCACTCCGTTGGAGCTGTTCGCCCGAATCGCGTCGGCGCCGTGCTCCATCACGATCACGTCGGGCTGATATTTGACGTCTTTATTAAAGGTTGGCGAGACGCCAAAACTTCGCTCTGCCTCGCTCAGCGGCAAAGCAGGAGTCTGTTCGGACTCGGTCCCCCGTGTGGGCGTCGACGAGGCAGCCGGCGCACTCGCGGGAGTTCCGGTCACCGCCCCGGCGGGCGGTGCATGGCGTGAGCAGCCTCCGACCAACGCACCTGCGGCCAAGAGCGCGACCCCGATCAGGGATGCTTTCGGGAAGAACACACTCACGATCTAGCCCCCGTGCTCCCGAAGGGACCTCAACATCGGATTCTCGACTTTTGCAAAGCCCGTGGGCACGTCCCAGGTCGAGGCCGGGATGGGCGTTCGGCTCACGTCGGTGACTTCGGTGGCGGTCGTGATCTTCGTGATGCCTGCATCGACGGTACTCGTGGAGGCCACGGGAAAGCCTTTGATGCTCTTCATCTTCTCTGCGTAGTCAGCGCCCGCCTTGGCGCTCGGCCCAAAACTCATGGATTTGCGCATCGATTCTCGGAAATCGGCGAGTGCGGCCCAGCTCTGCACCGGATAATGGAGGTCATTGGTGACGCATTCGGTCATGCTCACCATTCCGCCCATGTTGATGAGCCACTCCTCGCATGCGTAGCCCGCCACCTTGCGGGTGACGCCGGTTTTCTTCACTTCCGTATCGGAGGCCATGGATGAGGTCATGCCTTGCATCATGGCCATCGCCTGCTTCATTTTCGGATCGTTCATGCGCGCAGCCATAGCCGCTTGCATGGCCATCATGTCTTGTTTGGTCACGATGAAATAGGTCTTTTTCTTGGTGTCGATGTTGGTCATCGTGCCGTTCTTCAGATCGATGATCACATCATCGCCCTTCGAGTCGGAGCTGCGAATATGCGCGCTGGATATGTAACTGGTCTGAGTACCTCCCGGCTGACCGTTGGTCGATACCTTTGAGATCACCGTCATGTCGTCCGCCATGCAAGTCATGCTGGCCGACCCGGTTGCGGCGAGAATCGTCAACGATAAAAGTCCCGATTTCATAAATGCTCCTGCAAAAAATGGATGAACAGTTCGCGAGTGACCGGTTATTGAAGGGTGAGTTCGACCCGTCGGTTGCGGGCGCGCCCCGCCAGCGTGCTATTGGTGTCGCGCGGCACCGAACTGCCGAACCCGGAGGTCACGAGGCGCGTTCCCACGATGCCGAGGGGAATCAGGGCGGCGCGCACCGCGGCCGCGCGTCGCGCGGATAATTCCTGGTTGGCCGCCGCGCTGCCGATGTTGTCGGTATGGCCTTCGACGGTGAGCGCCCACTGCGGATTCTTCTTCATGACATCGGCGATGGTGCGCAGCACCGACCCGGACTGCGCCTTGATCGTCGCGCTGTTGAAGTCAAAATAAATGCCGTAGAGCACCGCACGATGGTCTTTGGCCAGCGAGGTCTCGAGCGATTGAGTTGGATTGTCGACCGGATAGGAGATCCGCACGATCTCCGTCTTGTCCGTACCGAAGGCGCATCGCAGCGTGATGGGATTGTGCGGATCATCGAGGATGTACCACTCGACGGGCACCGCGGTGCCGTCCCGCTCGAAGTCGCCTTTGACATGCCAGGCGGACAGGGGCACCAGGGCATCGTTGACCAGGATCGGGTATGGCACGGGGTTGGGCTCGACGGCGCGAATGGTGCCGGCCGCAGTCAAATAGCGGGTAGTTGGCTGATTCGAATTCGCGCCGGGTACCATTTGCAAAAAGCCGCCCAACATTGCCGCCAGTCCGCCCATCTCTCCATCGAGCGTAACTGCGGCGGCGCCACGCGACCGCAAGTCTTGTATGACGGCGGCCGACGTTCCCATGGCAGTGGTGCCGGGATATTCGTCGGCCCCTGTTGAGAACATGTATTTATAGGTACGCGCCTGGTCGCGGTCGGCGGCACTCACGTCGCGATTGAACGAGACCGGCGTGGGCTTTCCGCCCGCCGGATCCGGCAGGTAGGCGGAAATTGTGAGGTGCAGCACTCCGTCGGCATCCAGGCCCTCGACGTCCAAGGTCGATTCGTAGTCTCCCTGGCGCTCACTGACGGCGTGCACCAGCGTCAATCCCGGGATGAGCGGGATCACGGCCGGGGCGGCGGCCGCCGCCATCCCGGTCATACCACAAGACAGCACCAACCCGAAGGCTTGCAATCGGTAAGACCGCTTCATAGTTTGGACAACACTTTTGTGGCAAGCGCGACGGCGACCGCACGTCCTTTCACCTCCTCCGGCGTTCCCTGCTTTTTGCTCGTCGCAGCGATGGTGGCGAGGGCGCCCTGCATATCGTCGGCGCTTTTTAATCCTGCTTGCAGAGGGTCGTGCTTCTCCGTCTTCATGAAATCGTTCATTGCCTGGGCTTGCTCCGGCGAGCCCATCTTGGCCTCGGTTACCTTGCCGAAAGCCGCCATGGCCGCGATTTGCTGATAATTTGGCGGTTGAATCGTGATGACCGTGTCGCCCTTGCGCACATAGAGCACCGACATCGCGCCGAAGAAGGCGTCGTCGCCCAAATGAGGAACATCCTCGGGCGTGCCTCCGAGCATCCCGGTCGCTTTGCGCGCGCCCGCCATCGACGCTTCCGAGTCGTTTTCGTCCTCGACGCCGACCGTGGCCTCCAACGACAGAGTGGCAGTTTTATAATCGATATCGGTGGCAGCGCCTTCCGCCGAAGTGACCGGCTGGCCAAGGATCGCAGATACTTCCTCGCGCGTGAGCACGCCGCGCCCCGCCTCTCGATGGCTGGCAGCGTCGTGTTGCGCCGATTTCTCGGCGTGCACCGCGGCAGTATGCGTCTTACTGCACGCCAGCAGACTGACCGCCAGCAAACCGAGTGGAAACAGAGGCATTTTCATATGGAACCTCTTCATAAGCTGTTGAGAAACGCCACCAGGTCAGCCCTTTGCTTGTCGCTCAACGCCATGGCGAAGCGCTGATTGTAGAAGTTCACCAATTCGTGCAGGTCGGCCGCCGACCCGTTGTAAAAATACGGTGCGCGAGCCGCCAGCTCCCGCAGGATGGGTCCCTTCACGCGGTTGAAATCTGCGCAATGACCGGTGATGAGGGCGCGGCCCGGATCGTTGGTATAGAAGGATGCGACCTGCCCGGCGCTGAAGGGACTCGTGCATCCGGAAATCAGGAACACCGGCAAGTCCGGCATGCTCAATTGACTCACCGCGCCCGAGATGACCGGATCCGATTCATAGCTAGGATTCGCCGAATGTCCCGTGCCGATATCGAGCGGCAGCGGCAACGAGTGGTGGCCGATGTTCGGGGTGTCATGGCAAGTGGCACATGTGCCCGAAAACGACGCCGGCTTGTTGAGCGCGGCATTGTCATTGAGGCCGCGCACGTTCGTGATGGTCATGGGCGCGCTGTTGAACAATTTCTCGCCCGCCGCAATCTGAGCTCGTGCTTCCGCACGCTCGCCCTCCAGGTGCTGGTGCGGCGACCGTTCCCACGCGGCATAGAGAGTCATGGAAGCGGGTGTGAAGGGACTACTGTTGGGATCTGCACCGAGGGTGTCGTTGATGCCGGGATAGTAAAGCTGGTTGGCCGGATTGTAGGGGCCGCCTAGGGCGCCGCGATCGCTGAGCAGACCCGCCTCATCATCCCAGTATTGTGCCGAGTAAGTCCCAAACTCGAAGTCCACAATCGATTCGAGTTGCGCATCATTGGGCGCCTGGGCGGCCTGCGCGTGATTCAAGATGGCATCGGTTGCCTGGTGAATGAGGTCGGCGCGCAGGTTGGCATCCAGGGTGGGCGTGCTCGTGAGCGGCAGAATGGTCTCGCGACCGTCGAACATGACGGCGCTCAGGAAGGACACATTGGCGGTCGGCAGCGGGCGACGATAGACCGAAGCTGTCAACAACTGCGTTTTTGTATCAATCTGTAGCGCGCAGCCATAGGGATCATGAACGACCGAGATCGAAAATTCCGCATTGAGCGGCACGGGCGTCGGAATGCGGATCAATCCGCTTTTCCATAAGAGGCTGTGGCCGGCCCGATCCTGGGTTGCAACGGTGCTGCAATTCGCGCCATCAACGCTTGCAAACAGAGGGTCAGCTCCATGCGTGCTCTCGTACAGTCGCTGAGCGTGCATCGGCGTAAAACTCATGGCCTCAGCGGCCACGTGACAGGTGGAGCAGCTCCGTCCGTTCGTGCCAAAGCTTTGAAAGAAGGCGTTCGCCGGGTCCGCACCGCTGGTGCTGTAGGTCCCGATATATCTGGTCCGGTCGCGGGCGATGGTGAGCCCGGGGGGCGGCGCGCCGAGAACTGCGCCGAAGCCGTTGACGCAACTGCTCTTGTTCCAACACTAGCTAACTTAGTCCTGCTCATCGCATCCGCTCCCTGTTCCCTAAGTTCGATCCCGTGGCGACCAGAAAGCATCGCCTACCAGGGAATACGGATTTCGATGCGGATTGCTGACACGCCACTGCCATTCTATTTGAGGAGGTTGCGCGAGCTTGGATGGCAATCGGACATAACGCGACAGTTGCGGATTCGCGGGAATGGGGTCAACCTGAGTTCCTCTAGCCGCTGCCAGGTAACTGCCGGACCTCATGGAAACCGCGGAACCTTCCGAGCGCCTGTTTTCACAGGCGTACGATGAATTGCGCCGTATTGCGAGCCGGCAACGGCGGCGTGTCGGCGAATCGGCCACACTGAACACGACGGCCCTGGTTCACGAGGTCTATCTCAAACTCTCGCCCGTGTCGCTCACGCAAGGGTTCGACCGGGCGCATTTCCTCGCACTGACCGCCCGCGCCATGCGGCAAGTGCTGATCGATCACGCACGCAGTCGCATATCGATAAAGCGCGGCGGTGACATCATTTTTACCCAGGCCGACGAGAATCACAGCGACGCCTCCGGCGACATGGCGGACATGCTGGCGCTCGATCAAAGCCTGAGCGAGCTCGCGGAACTCGACCCGCGCGCGGGTCAAGTCGTCGAGTGGCACGTATTCGGTGGACTCAGCATCGAGGAAATCGCCGCACTGCAGGGGCTTACCGTGCGCACCGCTTATCGCGATTGGCGCCGCGCACGCGCGTTTCTGGTGCAGCGCCTCGGCCTGACCGACCTCGCTTCGGCGCGTTGAGATGGACTCCGCGCGTTGGCAGCGCATCGGGGCAATCTTCGATCAGGTTGTCGAAGTCCCGCCGGAGGATCGCACCGCCCTCCTTGACCTTACCTGCAACGGAGACGGCGAGTTGCGCCTCGAAGTGCAATCCCTTCTCGATGCAGACGCCGCCGGAGACGTCCTCGACCGGCACGCACCGAAGCTTCGCAACGCTGTGGCGGTGGAGTGGGCACGGGATGTCGATGCAGCGCCCGCCGGAAGCATCATTGGCTGCTGGCGCATGCTTCGCGAATTGGGCCGCGGCGGCATGGGGGTCGTCATGCTGGCGGAGCGCATGGACGGCCAATTCGAGCAGCGCGTTGCGCTGAAGCTGATCAAGCGCGGCATGGACAGCGAGGCCGTGCTGACCCGCTTCTTGCGTGAACGCCAAATCCTGGCGAGGCTGTCTCACCCCAACATTGCGCGTTTGCTCGACGGCGGCCTGTCCGCGGACGGCCGCCCCTACTTCGTCATGGAGTACGTTGAGGGCGAGCCGATCCTGGACTATTGCGCGCGCCACTCACTCGGCCTGCGGGCACGGCTCGACTGCGTTCTGCAAATTTGCGCAGCTTTACAGTTCGCTCACCGGCAACTCGTGGTTCACCTCGATATAAAGCCGTCGAACGTCATCGTCACCGAAAATGGCGAGGTGAAACTGCTCGACTTCGGGATCGGCAAGCTGCTTGGAGATCTGCCCGACGATACCGCCATGTCCACTCACACGCATCAGCAGCGGCCTCTGACGCCGGGATATGCTTCTCCGGAACAACTGTTGGGAGAGCCTGTAAGCACGGCAACCGACGTCTACGGGCTTGGCTGCCTGCTGTATGAGCTGCTCACGGGTTACCGGGCAAGCGGAACCACCGCGCCGGCGAATCGCGAGGCGGCATTGCAGGAACTCAGCCGCAACGAACCGTTGGCGCCGAGCA
>JAYVYN010000150.1:0-4498 GCA_043784265.1 Gammaproteobacteria bacterium
GGGTGTAACCACCAGCACGTCTACCGGATCGCCGTCCTCAGACAGCGTGTGAGGAATGTAGCCATAGTTGCAGGGATAGTGCATCGCGGTAGACATGAAACGATCAACGAACATCGCGCCGGATTCTTTATCGACCTCGTACTTAATCGGCTCGCCGTGGGCGGGAATTTCGATAATAACGTTGATATCGTCGGGCAAGTTACGCCCGGAGCTGACGAGATTGAGGCTCATAAGGGGAAGGGAAAAATCGGAAAGGGCGCATTATACGTGAGTCGATAAAGCCATTAGCGAAAAAAGCCCGCCTGCTAAGGGCACCAATACTTTGGCTTTCTCGCCTCTCAATTTTTGCGCGGCGAATCTTATTCAGGAATGTTCACAAATTCAGCATGGGTGCTGTGATGATGCCCAAGCCTGCCACGCTAACAAGCCAAATTGCAGTGCGTAGATAAGGAATACCGATTAAATATATTGGTATATAGGCTACGCGTGCTCAGAAAAAAAGCGCGGCGCCAAACTCGGTTTGGGCGTTATTGACCCCAGCAAGATGGGCCGTAGATACCAGCGCAGCAAATAAAATAAAGCCTTCCATCGTGTTCTGCGCAGTCTGGTCTGCGCGAAACGCCAGGGGCGAGAGGGGAAGGGTGTCTTGTCGATTGCCAAACGCTATTTTCAAGCCTTGAGGCGCCCACGCGCGTGTGCGGATTATCGCTGCCACATAGAGCATCAGCCACGTCATGAGCGCTGAATAGACAACATACTGGAATGCGGCGCTCATGCAACTCCCTTTGTCTAGTCGATATAAAAGCTGATAGAAGCGTGAAAAATTTATACGTGTCGCGTCGCAAAGTTTAGCAGTTCATCTACCGACCATTGATCGTCAGCATGTTTCCCATACTTGCACGTTAGTACGCGCCCGTCGGAGGTGATCAGAAAATCGGCAGGTAGTCCGAGCGCGGCTTTTTTCTCAGTTGGCAAACCGGGTAGACGGGGATACATACGAATAATTTTGGACAGAGCCATCGAGAAGGCGCGTGGATCGGCTAATGCGCGCAATCCGTAGCCTACGCCGTACTCGTCGTATAGCGCGCCCCGGGGATCCGCAATAATCGCAAATGGCGCATTGCCATGGTGCTGCTGCAATGCCGATGCAGTGGAACGGAATACGACTACTTCCCGGATTCCGGCCGCGACGATCTCGTTGTGTCGCTGGATGAAAGTTTTGAGGTGCACGTTACAGAAAGGACAGCCGGCAAATCGTCGGAACTGGAGATGAATGGTTTTTTGGGCGTCCGGAATTTCTATCCAGCCGGATTCGATAGTCTCCAGTTTACGGAAAGAGATTTTTTGACCGGGTAGGAGGTTCATGACGGTCATATCAGACCGCCTGGCACAGCCGCGGCCACGGATAACCTTCCGCTTTCAGATCTGCCAGATGTTCACGAACGACTGGGCGCCAGTCTTTTTTTGCGGTGTAGCCGAGTTTGGCGTGAGCATAATCGTTTGGGCAAACCCAGTTCTCACATAAGTGCACAATAGAGCGCGTAAGAAAAGGTGAAGTGCCAAGCATGACAGGCTTAAGTGTTTCCATCAACCAGCCAAAGGCATAACCGGCGGGGTAGGGCACGCTATAGAGCGGCTTAGGTACGCCGGTCTCGGTCGCGATAAATTCAATGACCTCGCGCAAAGTAGGATAATTTTTTCCGCAAATATTGAACGACTCATAATCGTTCAATCCTTTAGCGACGGCGGCCAACGCAAACGACTGACCCAGGTCCGTATCCGCAACCAGTGGCAGATGTTTACGACCTCCAGATAACCATGGGACCAGATAGGTTTTCAGCCTCGGAACCAGCGCGGGCAATATTCCCAGGCGATTGCCCCTGCCAATAAAATGTCCCAGCCGCATGGTGACCATTTGGGTGCCGTGCATGCAATTTGCATGCATGTATCGGTCGAGATCGATTTGATAATCTAGGTGCGGCCAAAAGCCGGTTGGTTTTGTTTCTGAGAAGTCGTCGAGGAGTTGCTGGTCTTTCGCAACTGCGCCGATGGTAACCGTGCTGGTCTGAATAAACCGTTTGACGCCGTGTCGTATAGCCTGATTGATGAGGTCGCGTGCGGGCTCAAAAAAACGTTCACGTTCCAGGGTTTTGTGATTCCACATCGACGCCCATGAGCCTGCGTGGCAAATAACGTCTATATTTTGCACAAGTGCTTGGCGGTAAGTAGGGTCCTGCAAATCGCCGATTCGGGTTTCACCTTTAAAACTGCTTTGTAGCTTCTCGCGCCGACGACACGCAGCGATAGGTTCTACATCCGGTCGCGCTAACAAGGCTGCTAGCACATGACTTCCTAAAAACCCCGTGGCACCTGTTACTAACACCCGAATCTTCTTGTCGTTCATGGTCGTTTCTCCAACGTGTGGTCGAGGATAATTTTCAAAGGGTCTTTAGCCATTTTTTAAGCCGCGTTGTTTCGCGCACGATTAACTCGGGCTGATTGAAAGCGTGCGTCAGCAGACTGGCTCCCTGTAATGCCGAAAGCAGTTGCAGCGCATGGTCGGCAGAGGCTGCCCCTTTTCCGGCCAGACGAAACTGCTGCTCCAACCAAGACAGAATGGCGGCGAGTAAAGCGGCTGCTTTGTCGGCGAGTGGACCGCGGTCTTTATGCAATTCCTGGCACAGACTACCGATAGGGCAGCCACTGCAAGCCAAAACATCACGTTGACGCGCGACCTCTTCAATCAGCGACAAAATTCTTTTTTTCGGATCGGGAGACTTTTCCCATTCGGAAAGCAAGTTTTTGTAATAGTGGGTTCGGAAATTGATTAAATCCTCACCGATGTTTTCTTTAGTTTTGTAATAGTAATAAACGTTACCCAATGGGACATCAGCTTTCTGTGCAATATCAGCCAAGGTGGTTTGGTTATAGCCTTGCTGATGCACCAGCTGATGGGCAGCCTCGAGAAGCCGGTTGCGTTTGGACGTAGGCTTGCTTTCCATTTCACATTTCTAAATATAAAGTGAGTTAACTAACTAAATTATGGGCATCATGGGAGAGCGTGTCAAGCGGCGTTTACCATTCAATTTCAATCACTCATCAAGCTGGGTGCGAAAAAAATGCCAGAGGTCTGGTTAGACACCCTGGCATTTGGTTAGAGGATCGCCACGACGATCAAAAATCCTCAAGTTTGGTCGACTATTTTTCCTTGAAGAGTGTGCGGGTGAGCATCATGCCTGGACAAAAACCCGTTACCGCCGCAAACAGCAAAAAGCCGGCAGGCGCATACAGCCACCAGTGTGCAACGCCAAAACCGGTGAGCCATATGCCAAGCCAGATGTTAGTGCTGACTATTAAAAAGAACAGGCGCACTGTGGGGCTGGATTTAAAGTAGCTCATGGGCGCTCCTTAAAAATCGCGCTCGACTTTGAAGCCATTGATGATGATGTCGCCGGCCACCATGCGCGCGCCGTGGTTAACCGCATCCAGAATGTCGCTGTCAGACCAGCCTGCGTCGCGCGCTGCTTGCATATCAGCGGGGGTGATGCTGGAGGAGTCGCGCGTCATTTTCAACACCAGGCCCAGCAGCGTTTTTTCCTGTGGGCTTAACGGGCTGTCCAGGTAATTCGCGCGCGTGGCCGCGACCTGATCGGGAGTCCATCCGGCCATGTTAATTAACATCCCGGCGTTCATGTCGATGCAGTAAGTACAGTTTCCGGCTTGCGAAACCAGCATCCGAATGCAAGTGGTCAACGGCATCGTCAGCGTGGGATGCTGCATGATGCTGCCGTAGTATTCCCATTGCTGCTTCAGCAAAAATGGATTGGCGCTATAGGCCTGAATCGCGGTGGGTACTTGTCCCCACGCTTGTTGGATTTGGGCGTAAATCTCGGCGACTTCGCCGGTTGCGGTCTCGGGTGTAACGGTTTGCAGTATGCTCATAACGGTCTCCTGGGTTTAAGGTTATATCCAACGCCTGACGCGGTTTTTGTAGTCGCGGTAGGCGTCGCCAAATTTAGCTTCGAGGTGGACTTCTTCATACCGGATCACGCCGAAGCGAAGCATGAGCCAGATCAGGGGGGCAAAAGCCAGCGGCCAGATGGTGTTCAGCAGTAGCGAAACGCCGACCAAAAGGAGCCAGTCGCCTAGATAAATCGGATTGCGGCTGAAACGAAACGGCCCGTCGGTACAGAGTGTTGAGGCGCCTCCATAGGGATTGACCGTAGTGCGGTGGCGGTGAAAGGTCCATAAGGTCCAGCTAAACAATGCTAGACCGATTGCCAGCCACACCCAGCCCAGCGGCCGCGAGACTGCGCCGCCGTCCCAGGCCAACGGCAACACATGCCGATCCAGCCACCAGCCGCCCAGCAGTGCGGCCGCGTAAGGCGCGGGTGGCGGGATCAACGTGCGCGGACGACGCGCCTCGTCGCTCATTAATGCCGCTTCAGATAAAACACGAACTCGCCCGCAGCCTCAGCGGTGGACAAGAGTTCATTGC
>JAYVYN010000151.1:0-31174 GCA_043784265.1 Gammaproteobacteria bacterium
TATCCGCAATAGTGACATCCTCGGTTTCACCCGAACGATGCGAAACTACCGCGGCATATCGGGCATTATTGGCCATATCAATTGCGGCTAAGGTCTCGGTCAAAGTACCAATTTGATTCGGCTTAATAAGTATTGCATTCGCGATGCGCTTGGCTATCCCTTGCGCAAATATTCTTGTATTCGTAACAAATAAATCATCGCCAACCAATTGCACTTTAGTGCCCAATTTTTGGGTCAGAATATGCCAACCTTCCCAATCATCCTCGCTCATCCCATCCTCAATCGTGACAATGGGATACTTTGCGACTAACCCCACAAGATAGTCGGCAAACTCGCTGGAGTTAAATTTTCGACCTTCCGATTCGAATGAATAGTGGCCCTCTTTAAAAAACTCTGTGCTTGCGACATCCAAACCTAAGTAAATATCTTTGCCAGCACGATAACCTGCCTTATCAATAGCTTCCAAAATGGTGATCAGCGCCGCCTCGTTAGAGGGCAAATCCGGTGCAAAGCCACCCTCGTCGCCCACCGCAGTATTCAATCCTTTGGCATGCAAAACTTTTTTCAGCGTGTGAAAAATTTCCGCGCCATAACGTAGGGCCTCCGCTAGCGTCGGCGCCCCTAAAGGCAGGATCATGAATTCTTGAATGTCGACGCTATTATCCGCATGTGCCCCCCCATTAATAATATTCATCATGGGCACTGGCATTACAAAATCACCGGAACTGGAATTAGCACTTCTTAGGTACTGATACAGGGGCAATTTTTGATCACGCGCTGCGGCATGAGCGCTCGCCAGAGATACCGCTAGCAGAGCATTAGCCCCCAAATGAGCTTTGGTGTCGGTGCCGTCAGCGGCGATCAATTGAGCATCTAAGGCCGCTTGATCTGTGACCTTGTGCCCCTTTAACAACTGACGAATGGGCCCGTTAATATTGGCCACCGCTTTGAGCACGCCCTTACCCGCGAAGCGCTGCAAGTCACCATCCCGCAGTTCGACGGCCTCACGCGAACCGGTGGATGCACCTGAAGGTACCGCCGCACTGCCCATCGCGCCCGACTCTAGTATCACATCAGCCTCTACCGTAGGATTACCGCGTGAGTCAATGATTTCACGACCGCGAATATCTGCAATACGACTCATAACAAGGATTCCTCAAAGGGTTGCTTTTTGACTGCAAAATCAATTTCCACAAGCGTCGTCAGCAACGACTGCATGCGATCAAGGGGCCAGGCATTGGGGCCATCCGATAGCGCCTTGCTGGGGTCCGGATGTGTTTCCATGAAAATCCCGGCAACCCCCGCAGCCACTGCCGCCCGAGCTAGCACTGGCACAAACTCTCTTTGCCCACCTGAAACCTTGCCCTGACCGCCGGGCAACTGCACCGAATGCGTAGCATCGAAAACGACAGGGCAACCCGTGCTTCGCATCACCGCCAGCGAGCGCATATCAGCAATTAAATTGTTGTAGCCGAAGGAGAAACCCCGCTCGCATACCATGATCTGAGTATTACCGGTGGATCGCGCCTTATCCACCACATTCTGCATTTCCCAGGGCGATAAAAACTGGCCCTTCTTGACGTTTACGGCCTTACCCTGGCTCGCCACCGAAACAATAAAATTGGTTTGCCGGCATAAAAAAGCGGGTGTCTGCAGCACATCCACCACACTCGCCACTTCGTCCAAGGGAGTGTCCTCATGCACGTCGGTAAGAATCGGCACACCGATCTTTGCGCGCACTTCTGACAAGGCTTTTAAACCCGCTGCGATTCCCGGGCCACGAAAACTCTGACTAGAGGAACGATTGGCCTTATCAAAAGAGGCTTTAAAAATAAACGAAATTCCGAGCGCTTGAGTGATTTCGCGCAGCCGGCCAGCAACATCGATGACTAGCCCCTGGCTCTCAATAACGCAAGGTCCGGCTATTAGAAACAGCGGCCGATCCGCTCCGACTTCGAAACTTGCGAGCTTCATAACCACCGACTCATGCAGTCGCACGCCCAGGCGATAGCGCCGCCCGATAATCCCGAGCTGCTCGCACAAACCCAGCAAACAAAGGATGTCCATCGCGCGGTGTTGACGTGAATTCCGGATGAAATTGGCTGGCTACAAACCATGGGTGACCCGGTAACTCGATGAACTCCACCAACCCATCCGCTGAGAACCCCGAGAAACTCATGCCCGCGGCAGCTAATTCATCCAGATAGTGGTTATTAAACTCGTAACGATGCCGGTGTCGTTCCAATATCAACTCTTTGCCATACAGCGCATGAACTAGCGAACCTAACTTTAAGCGCGCCTCTTGGGCACCTAAACGCATGCTGCCACCCAAATTGGATTTCTCATCCCGCACCTGTTGACCACGAGCCAAATCCTGCCACTCGGTGATTAGGGCAACCACCGGATGCGGACTTGCGCGATCAAATTCGGTACTGTTAGCGCCTTTCAATGACAACACATTGCGCGCATATTCAATAATGGCTAATTGCATCCCTAAACAGATACCCAGATAAGGAATGCGATTTTCACGCGCATAGCGCACGGCTTGGATTTTACCCTCGATACCTCGATCACCGAATCCACCCGGCACTAGAATCGCATCCATGTGTTGCAAGGCTGCTGGACCCAGACGTTCGATATCCTGCGATTCAAAATAATGAATATTAACTCGCGTCCGGGTTTTAATGCCGCCGTGCATCAATGCTTCATTCAATGAAATATACGAATCGCGGATCTGCACGTACTTGCCAACCATACCGATATCAACCACGGCTTCCGGATTTTGCTTGGCTGCCACTACGGCGCGCCACTCGGACAAATTGGTGGCCGGCACGTCCAGATGTAATTTGTCCACCACGATATCGTCCAGACCCTGCTCATGCAACAGCATCGGGATTTTATAAATATCGTCAGCATCTAGCCCAGAAATTACCGCCCGCTCCTCAACATTAGTAAACAGCGCAATTTTACGGCGTTGCTCATCCGGCAACTCCTGTGCGCAACGGCACAGCAAAATATCCGGCTGAATACCAATGCCGCGCAATTCTTTGACCGAATGCTGTGTCGGTTTGGTCTTAATCTCACCTGAACCGCCTACCACCGGCACCAATGTTAAATGCATGTACAGCACTTGATTGCGGCCGAGTTCAACGCCCATCTGACGAATGGCCTCCAGAAACGGCAGCGATTCAATATCGCCTACCGTACCGCCAATCTCGACCATGCAGACATCGGCGTCCCCGGCGCCCATACGAATACGATACTTAATTTCATCGGTAATGTGAGGAATAACTTGAACGGTCGCCCCCAAATAGTCTCCCCGACGCTCTTTGGCAATAACGCGCTCGTAAATTCTACCCGTTGTGAAATTACTATTGCGTCCGGTGGTGGTACGAATAAACCGCTCATAATGCCCAAGGTCTAAGTCCGACTCGGTGCCGTCAGCGGTAACAAAAACCTCGCCATGCTGAAATGGACTCATTGTTCCCGGATCGACGTTGATGTACGGATCGAGTTTCACCATACTCACTCGTAAGCCGCGAGCCTCCAGGATCGCACCTAAGGACGCAGAGGCAATTCCCTTACCCAGTGAGGAGACCACGCCGCCGGTGACGAATATAAATCGAGTCATTTTGTCACCGCCAAAATAAGGTAACTTGGCCCTAAGCTTAACGCGTCGCTTAGCGAAGCTTTAAGTGACGGGAAATTTTAGGAATTCGACGGGAGCTTAAGGTATCAGATCGCGCGCTTGGCAACAATCTTCTTAAGCGCAAATTGGCCCATCTACCCACAAAACGCCAACCCCCAGCGCATCTTTGGACTCACACCAACGCGCATCCGCCCAAAGGTCCCCTACGGCCACTAAACATTCGTCTATATAGACCAGGGGTAGCCCCGCGCGCATCCAAGGAAGAATGCCGTGGCGTTGACATAGATGCTGCAAAGTCTGAGTGCTCGAGTGCAATCCCAGCTTGATTCGCTCTCCGCCGACACGCCCGCGTACCAGACAATGCTTCGGCAGCCGATCAAATTTTAAGCCCCCTTGCTGCGGAATCCAACGTAATTTCCCGAGCCCGTAACCTAAATCCAACTCCGCATCGCTACGCGTACTCCATTGCAAAAACCGATCCAAAACCGGCAAGGCCTTCGGCGTTAGAAAAACACGATCCCGATAACGTCGCAATGCATGCTCGCCCCAGAAAACCACCGGCAGATGATCAGACTGTGCATTCAGAATTTGCCGCAAAGCTTCTTTTAGCCGTGCGGTAGAGGGTAACAACGCGCCAGTGGAACTGATCCAATAACGCAGTACATTTAAACGCGCGGCATCAGACAACCCCCGCAGACCTGGCACCATGATCCGATCACCATCGCGCACGTAAGCTAAATCACGGCTTGCCGCATCTTCTAAAAATTCCTGCGCCTGCGCTGCGTGTTGCGAAGAGCGAGCCAGGGTGCTTACCGCGCCGGGCCATCGCCTCTCAATAATGGGCCATAGCTTGCGCAAATAGACGCGATCAAAGCGCAAATCATCATTCATAGGATCGTGTGCGCAAGGTAAATTAAGCGCGGCATAAAAATCGCGTAAATCGCGCCGCGCTACTTCTAACAAAGGCCTTAAATGCCAGCCCAGTCCTAGTGGACGTAGTGTGGGCATGCCGGATAAGCCTTTAGGACCCGCACCACGCAATGCTTGTAATAACAGGCTTTCAGCCTGATCTTGCTGATGATGAGCGGTGAGTAAACATTCGCCGACCCGTAGATTAGCGGCCAATGCAGCATAGCGGGATTCGCGAGCCGCAGCTTCCAAAGAATCCCCAGCCCTCGCCGCAACGACTACTGACAATTCAGTCAAGGGAATCTTAAAATGCCGCGCCTGCGACACGCAGCATTCACGAAATAATGCAGAGGCGGATTGCAGACCATGATCCACATGAACCGCTCGCAGCGGCAAACCGCAAAACTCACCCTCCTGCCCCAAGGCGGCAAGCAATGCGCTCGAATCCGCACCCCCGCTGACAGCAACCACCCACCCAGTCGCCTGTTGTGGCATATGGGCCTCCAAAACTGCACGCAAGGAGGCCGAAGTGAACGTCATCGCTGTTAAGATTCGCGAAATACACCAAATGAACGCAGTCGGGCCTGACGAGCATCAAGAAGCTGTGGAATAGGCTGGCGAGTCAGTTCACCCAGATTTTTTAATAGACAGGCCTTGAGAGTCTCCGCCATCGCGATAGGGTCCCGATGTGCTGCTCCGTGCGGCTCCTTAATCACTTCATCTACTAACCCTAGTTTCTTCAAGCGCTCTGCGGTACCGCCCATCGCATCCGCAGCAATTTCCTTTTTCTCAGTGCTTTTCCAAAGAATAGAAGCACAGCTCTCCGGCGAAATAACCGAATAAACGCTAAATTGCAGCATCACAAGGCGATCGCAGACACCAATAGCCAGTGCTCCGCCAGAGCCCCCTTCGCCGATTACGACCGACAATATAGGCGCGGCTAGATTAGACATTTCGAATAAATTGCGAGCGATTGCTTCGCTTTGGCCACGCTCCTCGGACCCTATCCCAGGGTAGGCCCCCGGCGTATCAATCAAGGTCACAATCGGTAGTCTAAAGCGTTCCGCCATATGCATGAGTCGAAGCGCTTTGCGATAGCCTTCCGGTTTCGGCATCCCATAATTGCGTCGTACCCGTTCTTTAGTGTCGCGACCCTTCTGTTGGCCGATCAACATGATCGGCATCCCATCCAATCGCGCCAATCCACCGACAATTGCCAAATCATCGCTGTACATGCGATCACCATGCAATTCCTGCCAATCAGTAAAAATCATCGCGACATAGTCCAGCGTGTAGGGACGCTGGGGGTGGCGGGCCAGTTGAGTAATCTGCCACGGACTTAAGTTTGCAAAAATGCTATTCGTGAGCGCGCGGCTCTTGCCTTGCAGCCGCTTGATTTCATCCGAAATGTTACTACTCGCATCCGAGCCTAAGAATTTTAGTTCCCCGATCTTTGCTTCAAGCTCCGCAATAGGCTGCTCAAACTCTAGAAAATTCATCGCCATGAAGAAGATTCCTCGCTTCGTACATCACTTTTTTGACCATACACCAGATGCCAACCGTCGCGCCCTACGAGGGCCGTGAGCTTATCCAGTAAAGCACGAGTCGGTCGCACCGACCACTCTTGCGCCAAATTTAGCCGCCCTGAATACCCCTCGCGACTCATGGCGATACTCACGCCGCAAGGGCCTCGCAAATGCGGCCTTAGCAACTCCTCAAAGCGATTAATCCCCACAGGACCGTCGAATTCAGCGGGCCAACGCAACCATAAGCGCCGTGCAAATCGTTCCCGAGCCTTATCAATATCAATCAGAGATTTAGCCTGTAGTCGCCAGGCTTCAATGAAATCATCAAAACGTAAAGTACCCTCCACAATCAATATCGCGTCTTTAACAATAATATCTCGATGCTGCTGGTACACCTCATCGAATAAACTGATCTCTATACGGGCGCTGCGATCGTCTAACACCAACGTGACTCGATTGGGCCTGCGGCGAATTTCAAGCACTAAGCCGCCTACGGTAGCTGGTTTTCCCGCGCTCCAAGCGCGCCCTTCGGCGGACGCCGTAGGCTTTGGCCCACCGACATCTACTAAACGCGCACTGACTAGAAACCTCAAATCCGGTTCGTACGGCGTAATGGGGTGGCCGCTGAGGAACAAGCCCAAAGTCTCACGCTCTCCGGTCAAGCGCACCGATTCGCTCCAATCAGCAACTGCAGTATTTTGGCTTAACACTATGTGCGTCGCACTAAGACCGAATAAGTCCACCTGGCCCACACTCAAAGCGCGCGAGTTTTGCTCACCCATTTGCATCGCGCTATCGAGTTCAGCGGATAGCACGGCTCGATTGATACCAATCGCGTCGAGGCACCCCGCACGAATCATCGCCTCAAATACCCGCCGATTGACGCGCTGCAAGTCGATGCGGCGACACAGATCGGGGAGACTCTTAAATGCACCGTGCGCCCGCTCAAGCATGATCGCTTCCACCGCTGCCGCACCGACGCCCTTGATCGCCCCCATCCCATAGCGAATGCTGGCGGGGCCCGCGACCTTAAACGCATAGGCCGATTGGTTGACATCGGGCGGCAGTACGGCCAATTTTAGCCCAGCACATTCGTCAATCAAGGTCACAACTTTATCGGTTTTATCCATATCGGAAGACAATGCCGCGGCCATAAAAGCCGCTGGATAATGCGCTTTAAGCCACGCCGTTTGATAGGACAACATTGCATAGGCTGCTGAGTGCGATTTATTAAACCCGTAGCCCGCAAATTTTTCCATCAAATCGAAAATATAGGTGGCCTGAGCTTCAACCACCCCGCGCACCACCGCACCGCCCACAAAAATCGAACGCTGGTCAGCCATTTCCTCAGCTTTTTTCTTACCCATTGCACGGCGCAAGAGATCGGCGCCCCCTAAGGTATATCCCGCTAAGATTTGCGCAATTTGCATCACTTGTTCTTGGTACAAAATCACGCCGTAGGTAGCTTTTAGTACCGGCTTCAAGTCTGGATGCAAATAGTCGATGGCTGAACCGCTGGTATCATGTTTACGGGCAATAAAATCCTCAACCATGCCGGACTGCAAAGGCCCCGGTCTAAACAGAGCGACCAAGGCGACAATGTCTCCAAAACGATCAGGCTGCAGACGCCTAATCAGATCCTTCATCCCGCGCGACTCGAGTTGGAACACGGCAGTGGTTTTACAACTCTTCAATAATTGATAGGTCGCCACATCATCCATGGGCAAATCATTTAAAACCAAAGCAGCTTCGCCGCCGAGGGCCCGTTCGGCATTAATATCGCGCACTGCCCAATCGATGATAGTGAGGGTTCGTAACCCCAGAAAGTCAAATTTAACCAAGCCTGCCGCTTCGACATCATCTTTGTCGAATTGGGTCACCGTGTCACCACCCTCTTCACAATACAACGGGGTGTAGTCCGTCAACACCGAGGGTGCGATTACTACACCACCGGCGTGAGTGCCGGCATTACGCGCCAACCCTTCCAAGACTCGAGCCAGATCAATCAACTCGCGTACCTCGCTGTCGCCGTGGTAGAGGCGTTTGAATTCCTCCTCCTGCTCAAGCGCTTTATCCAGCGTAATCCCAATTTCAAAAGGAATTAGTTTCGCAATTTTATCCACATAGCCGTAATTGTGGCCGAGCACACGTCCGACATCGCGAACGACGGCCTTCGCGGCTAACGTGCCGTAGGTGATAATCTGGGAAACGCGCTCGCGCCCATATTTATCGGCCACATACCCAATCACTCGATCACGGCCTTCCATGCAAAAATCAACGTCGAAATCGGGCATTGAAACGCGTTCGGGATTAAGGAAACGCTCAAACAACAAATCGTGCTCGATGGGGTCCAAATCCGTAATGCCGAGCACATAGGCCACCAATGAACCCGCTCCGGATCCTCTGCCTGGCCCCACTGGCACCCCGTTCTCGCGGGCCCAGCGAATGAAGTCCGCCACAATCAAAAAATAGCCCGCAAAACCCATGCTACAAATGACCCCTAACTCAAGGTCCAGTCGAGCTTGATAATCCGCAAGCATCATTTCAGCCTTAGCAGCATGCGGCACAAGCCTTTGCCGCAAACCACGCACTGCTTCGTCACGCAAAAACTGGGTGGGGTTGCTGTCAGCGGGTACCGGATAATCCGGCAACATCGATGCGCCTAACTTTATTTGCAGCGAGCAACGACGAGCGACCTCAACAGTATTGCTTAAAAGTTCAGGCAAATCCGCAAATAACGCGGCCATTTCCTGTGGCGATTTAAGGTACTGGTCTTCGCTGAATTTACGTATCCGACTCGGATCTGCAAGCTGTGCCCCCTCATGAATACACACCCTTGCCTCATGCGCTTCATATTCGCTACGCGTCAAAAAACGCACGTCATTGGTGGCGAGCGCAGCCACGCCGCGACTCTGCGCGAGGTCTAACACGGCTTCGTTGTACGCTTCTTCGCCAGCGCGGCCCGTGCGCTGTACTTCTAGATAGAAACGGTCGCCGCATAACTCGCGCCAGCGCTCAAGCGCCCGATCGGCCTCGTCCTCGCGACCGCGTACAAATGCCTGCCCAATGTCACCTCCAACGCCCCCCGACAGTACGATGAGTCCGCCCAAACTCTCCCGATCAAGCCAGCTGCGATCCAACATTGGCGGACCCCGCAACTGACCCTCAAGATAGGATCGCGATACCAATTGAGTAAGATGTCGATAGCCAACGAGGTTTTGACATAGAAATACTACTCGCGCCGGCGGTGCACGCTCGCCCGTCTCGCGAATCCAAGCGTCAACGCCGATCACCGGTTTAACGCCGGCGAGCAGCGCCTGGCGGTAGAACTTGACCATAGCAAATAAATTACTCTGGTCGGTGAGCGCCACCGCTGGCATGCGCGCGTCGGCCACCGCGGCCATTAATTCCGGCACGCGCACGATGCCGTCCACCAATGAGTATTCGGTGTGCACCCGCAAGTGCACAAAGCCGCTAGGTGCGAATCCGCTCATAGGAGCCTGAGCACTCGGCGCACCGGTGCAAATGAACGTCTATGCAGAGGACAGGCCCCATGCAGCGCCAACAGCTGTCGGTGGGCTTCGGTTGGATAGCCTTTGTGACTTGCGAAACAATATTGAGGATATATTGCATCCATTTGATTCATATAACTATCTCTAGCAGTTTTCGCCAGTATTGATGCCGCGCTTATCGCAGCTTCCGTTGCGTCCCCGGCAATGATCGCACGAGCCACCAGCTTTTTTCCAAAACCGTTCAAGCCAGGCAAACGATTCCCGTCTACCCATAACTCATCAGGTATTATCCGCATGGCGAGTACGGCGCGGCGCATGGCAAGAAAGGTGGCCTGCAGTATATTGAGCGTGTCTATTTCAGCACCATCCGCCCAACCGAGTCCAAAACAAAAAGCCTCGTCCTTGATCACAACACTTAAGCGTTCACGTGTTCGGGCTGCTAGTAATTTAGAATCGGCGAGTCCGGCGATAGACCGACCGGTGCGCAATATCACCGCTGCCGCGACTACGGGCCCAGCGAGCGGTCCGCGCCCCGCTTCGTCAACTCCCGCGATTCGCCACATGCAAAGAACTCAATAAAGAAAAGATGGCCCGCGCCGCGCTGGCACTGGCGTCACGCTTCAATTCATTGTGAATGCGCATAAACTCCAGCTCCAATGCATCCCTTCCTGCCGCATCATCCAACCACTTGAGAAGTTCAGCACCAATCGCCTTAGGATCAATCGACTCCTGAAAATACTCTGACACGATGTGCTTATCAGCTAATAAATTAGGCTGGGCAAAGAATTTTATTTTTACAAGTTTTAAGCGCCGTAACAACCACGCGTAAAGTGGCGCAATTCGATAGATAACCACCATCGGCCGCTTGCAAAGCGCCGTCTCCAAACTGGCGGTACCCGAGGTCACTAGTACCACATCGGCTGCAGTCAAAGCAGCCTGAGCTTGACCATCAATAAATTTAATCGACACGCCAGGGGCTTCCCGCTGCATAGTCGCCGCAAAAATTTCACGCGTGGCGTGACTTGCCAAGGGCGCGATGAACTCCAAACCTGCGCGATGCCAGGCCATCCATTTTGCCGTTAAGGCAAAATCCACGGCGAGCCTATTCACCTCACCAAGACGACTACCGGGTAGGAGCGCAACCACCGATACATCTGCCGAGTAGCCCAATAGATGACGGGCCGCCGCTCGATCGGGGGTCAAAGGAATCATATCAGCCAGGGGATGTCCGACAAATTCAGCGCGAATACCCTGCCCATCATAGAAACGTTTTTCAAAGGGGAGTAAGCAGAGCACTAAATCCACCGCCTTGTGCAGGGTTCGTGCCCGACCTTGTCGCCAAGCCCAAACTTGCGGACTCACATACTGAACGGTCGGAATTCCAGCCATGTGCAATTGTCGCGCCAGCCCTAAATTAAAATCAGGCGCATCAATACCCACAAAAATATCGGGGCGGGCCGCGAGAAATTTACCCCGAATATTGGCCCGCAAACGTAAAAGACGCGGCAAATTACGCGCGACATCCCACAAATCCATAACAGCCAGTGACTCAGCCGGCTCCCAAAGTTCAAAACCCAGCGCCAGCATTTTAGGTCCGGCCACGCCGAAAAAAACCACCTCGGGAGCTAGCGCCCGTATAGCCTTCATCAGATCAGCGCCCAGGGTGTCGCCCGACGCCTCGCCCGCTACCAAACCGACACGCAGGCGCGAGAGCATCCGCTTAACGGACAATGCTGCGTGAACTTTGTTTGATAAACTCAACGAACGGTCGAATCTCAGCCTGGGTGAGCGCGATCTTGTCGAGTTCATCCAGCGCCACTTGCAACTTCAACCCGGAGCGATATAAGAGTCGGTAAGCACGACGGATATTGCGGATTTGATCCTCTGTGAATCCCCTGCGCTTCAATCCTTCGGAATTCACACTATGCGGCACGGCCGGTTGGCCCACAGCCATAATATAAGGGGGAACATCGCGTGTAACCGCGGTATTGTTGGCAATAAAGCAATGCGCCCCTACTTTAGTGAACTGATGGATCGCGGAGAAGCCTCCCATAATTACCCAGTCAGCAAGCTCTACATGCCCCCCCAAGGTCGCGCAATTCGACATGACAATCTTATCGCCCACACAACAATCGTGCGCCACATGGGCATAGGCCATCAAGAGATTGTCGTTACCAATTTTGGTCACACCCTTATCGTGGGTAGTACCGCGGTTGACCGTGACAAATTCACGGAAAACATTGCGATCGCCGATTTCCAATCGAGTACGCTCGCCCTTGTATTTCTTATCCTGTGGCGCATCACCCAATGAAGCAAATTGAAAAATCCTATTATCAATCCCGATGCGAGTCGGTCCGTTGATAACCACATGCGGTCCTATCCAGGTCCCGGAACCTACCGCCACATCCGGACCTATAATGCTAAATGCACCCACCGTCACGTTCGAGGCAATTTCCGCCTGCGGCGAAATCACCGCGCGCGCATCAATCATCCAACCTCTCCCTCGCGCACGGTAGCCTTGGGCTCTGATACTCGGGTCTCGGGAGCGACCATCAATTCACACGAAGCCACCTCTGCACCATCGACTTCTGCAATACCGCTAAATTTCCAAATCCCTTTAAATGCTCTTTTGAGAGTCGCCTTAAGCAGCATTTGATCCCCGGGTTCCACGGGCTTGCGAAACCGAGCATTATCGATGGCCACGAAATAAAAACGTGTTTCAGTGTCGGGTACCACACCCACGGTCTTAAAGGCCAATATTCCCGCCGCTTGGGCCAATGCTTCTATAATCATTACACCCGGCATCACCGGTCGATGCGGAAAATGCCCCGGAAAAAACGGCTCATTAAAAGTCACATTCTTGATCGCGTGGATGTACTTACCGGGCACACACTCGAGCACCCGATCGACTAGCAAGAAAGGATATCGATGCGGCAACTGCCGCATGATCGCTTCGATATCCATCTTGAAAGGTATGGTCAAAGAATCTACTTGCTAATAGTAGGCTTAGGCGCGGCAGCGGGGCTTGTGGCCGGCAAGGTGTTGGGCTTGGTCGCCAGTACCGCCAAAACATTGGCCGTAACGTCGTACGCTGGCTTGGCATAAAACACCCCTTCGCCCAGTACCAAATCAAATCCTTGTGCACCCGAGTAAACTTGGATTTCTTGCACTAAATAGCGCTGTACTTTACCAATTTCTTCGTTACGACGAGTCGAAGCGTCGTCCTGAAATTCGCTCGCTTTACGCGAGAACTCACGCTGCTGGTCGCGCAGTGTCTTTTCCGCCTTAGCGCGATCTGCTTCTGACATCACGGCACCTTCACGCTGTAATTTCTCATCACGCGATTTTAGGTCATTCTGCATGGTTAAAAGTTCACGACGCCTTGGGGCAAATTCGTTCTCAAGCGCCGCTAAGGCGGTCTTAGTCTGAGGTGCGTCTTCCAATAATTTTTGGAAATTAACCACGCCCATCTTGGCTTCCGCACTGGCTGCAGAAGAAATTATTAAGCCACAAAGGCCTAAGGCTAATAGGGGAAGCTTAACGTTAAAAGTCGACATAGTAAATTTTAAGACCTCAAGTAATTTTATCAAAACGCCTGACCGATCGAAAACTGGAACCGCTCTACCTCATCGCCGAAACGAACCGTATTACCCGGAACCGTGTGTAAAGGAATCCCATACGAAAACCGGAACAATCCTAAAGGTGCCAGCCATTGCACAGCAAGCCCCGTCGATCGCTTCAACTGAGTATAGCTGAAATGGTAATTAACCGGAGTGACGTCGTCCACGCCTAGAAATTGGACTTTATTGCCGGTTTGGAACACATTGCCTAAGTCAAAGAACCAACTGACCCGGGCTGCACTGCGCCATTTATCGGGTACCGGGAAGATTAGCTCGACCCGATTGACCACCCGAAAATTACCACCATAAGGATTACCTATGCCGATGTTATCACGCGGACCTAAACGGCTCTCACGAAAGCCGCGCACGCTGTCAGGTCCACCAGCGAAATAATTCAAATAGGGAGGAACGGCGGTCGTTTTACCCAATGCAGAGGCATAATCGAAGGCCGCATTGAATGAGAAAATCCATTTTTTCCAAATGGGGACATACTTTACGAACTCATAGTTCAGCGCGTAATACTGAACATCACTTAAAGGTAGGGCGAAGCGTGCGGACAACACCTGATGCATGCCGCGATCGGCAAATAAGGCCCGATTGCGTGAATCATAGGACCAACCCCCGCTCAACTCATAGGTGTAAAAGTTGGTGCCGAATACCGTGTAGGGATTGTCCAGTGAGTTAATAACTCCATCACCATTGGTATCAGCGAGCGCCCGTTCAAACGACTTTCCGTTCGACTTGACCCAATTGACGGATTGAAAGGCGCTGTAGCCCTCACGCACCACCAACGAAGATTTATTCGCAGAAACTCCAATCTGTAGGCCCTGGTACTCTGAGATGGGATAGGACCAGGACTCGGCTGCCGTATACTGCTTGGTGGAAAAATTCGATGAGGCCGATACAAATTGCTTGATATCCCTGATTGACAGCGAAGCCGTGCGCGACACCCCATCAATCGTGGTGTATGGGTTAGTGTGCGAAAAAACATAGCTTTTACTGTATTTGCCCGCATTCACTTCAAGGGCTATACGATCGCCGGTCCCCATAAAATTACTGTGCACAAAATTGCCGTTCAAGCTGAATTTCTGGGACTCAGAATAGCCGATGCCACCGCCAAATTGGCCTGGCAGCCCTTCCTTGATGTTGTAGTCCACGTCCACTAAATCTGCAGTGCCGGCAACCGGCTTGGTCTCGAATTCCACTTTCTCCACAAACGGAAGTCGCTGCTGAATACGCTCCTTGGATCGCTCAAGAGCGGAATTAGATAGCCAACCGCCCTCCAACTGGCGCATTTCACGCCGCAAAGTCTCATCATTGATGGCGGTCGTATTAGTGAAATTAATATGCCGAACGTAGACACGATTACCAGGCTCAATGAAAAAAGTTAAAGATACCGTTTTTTTCTCATTATCCGCGGTAGGCACCGGATCGATTTTAGAGAACGCATAGCCATCAGCGCCGAGCCGATAACTCATAAGCTCTTGCGAACTCGTCACCGATTTTCTCGAAAAAATATCGCCCGGTTTAATCAACAATAATTTTCGAAGTTCAGCCTCTGGGACCACCAGGGTCCCAGCAAGTTTGATTTCAGATACTTTGAATACCTCACCCTCGTTGACGTTCACCGTAATAAACATATCGTCTTTTTCGGGCGCTATGGCTACTTGGGTTGATTCGATTTGAAAATTGGCGTAGCCACGATCCATGTAATAGGAGCGTAGTTTCTCCAAATCGCCGGTCAGCGATTCACGCGAATATCGATCATCTTGTTTGTACCAGGATAACCAATTAGGAGTTTTTAACTCGAACTTATCGAGTACGTCTTGCTCCTTGAACTTGGTATTACCGACCAGATTAATTTGGCGGATTTTCGAGCGCTTGCCCTCTTTAATATCGACCACGACGTCGACCTTATTGCCAGGTAAATCCGTAACCTTAGTATCCACGCGTACCGCGTATTTACCGCGGCTAAAATATTGGTCGGTCAGATATTGTTTAACTTCATCAAGCACTGATCGATCAAAAGTCTTACCTTGAGCCAATCCTACGTTACGCAGGCTTTTCTGCAAATCCTCAGTCTTGATATCCTTGTTACCCTTCAGCTCAAATTTAGCGATTGACGGCCGCTCGATCACCACGACAATAAGCGTGTTGCCATCACGACGAAGCTCAACATCACGAAAAAAACCGGTGGTATAAAGCGCTCGCATCGCCTCGCCGATCCGCTGACCATCCAGTCGATCACCGATATTCACAGGCAGGTAGTTAAATACCGTCCCTTCTGAAATTCGCTGCAATCCCTCCACTCTAATGTCGCCGACCGTAAAAGGCTCCTGCGCTACTTGTGCCTGCGAGGCGAGCGGTGCTGCGATGAGCCCGATCAACCCTAAGCACCTTAAATTAGGACGCACGCGCTAAAAACCAGAGGCAATTTGTCATCATGATTATCCGTTAGTTCAAATGTCTTGAAATATCATTATAGAAAGCCAAACTCATCAGCACGAGTAGCAAAGCAATGCCGACCTGTTGTCCGAAAATCTGCGTGCGCTCAGAAAGCGGACTCCCCTTAACACCCTCCACTATCTGGAACACCACCTGCCCGCCATCGAGCAAAGGCACCGGCATTAAATTTAAAACCCCCAAGCTCACGCTGATGATCGCCAAAAACGACAGGAACGCAGTGCCGCCCATCAATACGCTAATTCCCGCAAACTCGGCAATGCTAATGGGTCCGCTGATGTTCTTCGCAGACACTTGACCCGTAACCATTCGCCACAGCATCCGCACCGTCATCGATGACATTTCCCAAGTCTTGGCGATTCCAGCCAAAGTTGCATCAATCAAGCCCAATCGCTGCGTAATCAGAATACCCGCAGGCCAAGACCGAGGTCCTTCTGCCAGAGCGATTCCTAGTCGACCAATATACCGACCCTGATCTAAGACTTGCGGTACCCGCACCGAGGTACTAGCTGCTACGCCTGCGCGAACATATTGGATGGTGATCACACGATTTAAAGCTGCGTTTACCACCGACACAAATTGCGAACTATTATCAATAGCCCGACCATCCACCGCCATTAAATGATCCCCTGCGAGCAATCCTGCACGCGCACCCGCACTCTCCGCTGGCACTGCATGCACAATGGCATCGGCATGCCAAGTGTCTAAATCAAAACCCAACCCCGATAACAATTTCCCAGGCTCAGTCAGTACCCGGCGCTCCGTATCAACGCGTAACACCACCGATCGCTCGCCACCGCTACCGCTACCGCGCAAAGTTAATTTTATGGGACTTCCATCCGAGACTTGACCAAGCAACGCCATCTGCAACTGTTCGGTATCCGCCACCGCGCGATCGCCGACACGCACGATTAAATCGCCGCTCTTTAATCCAGCCAGCGCCGCCGGACTATCGGCTCGCACCTGACCTACCAACGGTTTAACAATTTCAGTGCCAATCAACCCTATGGCGGCATACAGAACTATCGCGAAAATAAAATTCATGCCGGGACCCGCAAGCAACACAGCCACTCGATGCGCAACGGGTTTGCGTGTGAAGGAGCGCGGTAATTCGGCCGCTAGCACTTCACCCTCGCGCTCATCGAGTAATTTGACATACCCGCCCAGCGGAATCGCGGCTATACAATATTCGGTTTTATCGGCGTCTTTCCCAATGCGCGTCCACAAAGGTTTGCCGAACCCGATACTAAAACGCAGCACCTTGAAACCCAATTTCTTGGCAACCCAATAGTGACCGAATTCATGTACCGCAACCAGGATTCCAATTGCCACCAAAAAGGCAACAATGGCGACCGAATAAATCAAAATTTTCATGCAAGGGCTCCATAGACCGTCTCAATCTGTGCCGAAGCCACGCGTCGTGCCGCGGCGTCAGCCTCCAACACATCGCTCAGAGTCTTTATAGGGACTACGTTGAGGCGTTGCAGCACTCTGTCAATGACCACGGGAATGTCAGTAAAGTTCAAGCGTCGGTCTAGAAATGCTTGTACCGACTCCTCATTCGCCGCGTTCAGCACCGCCGGAGCCGTACCCCCCACACGTGCAGCCATTCTCGCAAGCTCAAGGCTGGGAAAGCGCACATGATCCGGCGGCTCGAATTCCAAACGACCAATCTCGCTTAAGTTCAATGATTGTACACCGGAATTGATCCGTTCTGGCCATGCCAATGCCTGCGCAATGGGGGTCCGCATATCCGGCGCACCCATTTGCGCCAATATCGAGCCATCTGCATACTCGACCAGGGAATGCACCACGCTTTGCGGATGCACCAGCACGTCGACTTTAGACTCAGGCAAGGCAAACAACCAAGTTGCCTCGATGACTTCCAGACCCTTGTTCATCAGCGTGGCCGAATCGACCGAGATCTTACGACCCATTTTCCACTTAGGGTGGGCACAGGCTTGATCAGGCGTTACCGCCGAAAGATCCGCCAATTCGGTACTGCGAAAGGGGCCGCCAGAGGCCGTCAATATCAGCCGCGTCACGCCACGCCCAGCACTACCCGGCAAATACCCGGCGGGCATACACTGAAAAATCGCATTGTGTTCGCTATCAATGGGAATCAATACCGCACCGGCGTGTTGCACTTCATCCATCAGCAAGCGGCCCGCCATGACCAGCGACTCCTTATTCGCAAGCAAAACACGTTTACCAGACCGCACTGCGCTTAAAGTCGGCAACAGCCCCGCGGCACCGACAATAGCCGCCATCACAACGTCTATATCCGATTCAGCTACCGCATCTTCAAGCGCCGTACCGCCGTGCTCCACGCGCGTAGCGGAGCCTTGTTCTCGCAAAGCCCGGCTTGCGAGCATAGCAGCGCTCGCATCGATTAATACCACCCGATCGGGTTTAAACTTCAGCGCTTGCTCGACTAGTGCTTGCCAACTGCTGCGAGCGGCTAGTAGCCGCACCTTGTACTGATCGGGGTGCAGACTTAAGACCGCTAAAGTACTGCGCCCGATACTCCCCGTGGATCCCAAAATTGCCACGCCCCGGGTACTCACGCCTGGGTGCTCATGTCAGTAAGCCAAATTTAATAGCGCCGAGCACAAAAAACGGCGCGGCAGCGGTGACGCTATCAATTCGATCCAATACACCGCCATGACCCGGTAACAAGCGGCCACTGTCTTTAAGCCCGGCAGCTCGTTTGAACATGCTTTCAGTCAGATCGCCGACAATTGAAAAAATTCCGACCACGCCGGCTAACCCTAGCACCGCAAGCAGAGGTAGGTGGAATCGATAGGCACCCGCGCACGCGACGAGCATTACCAGCGCGAGGCCACCCATCGCCCCTTCGCGAGTCTTACCCGGGCTTACCCGCGGTGCCAATTTTTGGCGACCCAACCAGCGTCCCACAAAATAAGCACCTATATCGGCCGAAAATACCAACAATAAAAATGCCACCACCAAGCCCATCGGAGCCAAGACGCCTCGCGCAACATGCATGCGAGCCAAGGCAACATAGGCTGGTACTAAAACCAGCGCACCGCAGCCCAGCGTTACATTGCGATTTTGCCACTGTGGGGCAAGACCAATCCAGGCAAAAGCGGCCAACCACCATACGCACGCCATACCCATCAGCACTACTAAATTGTGCGTAGTTTCGCTCCAAACCCAAGCACAAAACATCAATAACCCAATGGCCGCGCTATAAATCAGCCGAAACGTGGGCTTAAGCTGAGCAAACCCCGCCCACTCCCACGCGCCTAATAAAAATGCAGCACCGATGACAGTTAAGCCCCAAGCGACGGGTAATACAAATAAACTCACCCCTAAACCTACGGCCAAAGCCGCGGCAGTCATTATGCGGATCCTAAGCACAGGTCTCAACCATTGGGAGGCGACGTAATTTGCAGAGAAGTTTTACCGAAACGCCGCTCCCGATCCTTGAAGTTATCAAAAGCATTTTGTAAATTCTGCACCGAGAACTCAGGCCACAGTACATCGCAAAAATATAATTCGGTGTAGGCCATATTCCACAACAAAAAGTTACTGATTCGTTGTTCACCGCCAGTACGAATCATGAGATCAGGATCAGGCAGTGTCGCGAGGCTAAGCCGCGAACCGATACGCGCTTCATTAATCTCATCCACCTGTAAGGCGCCACTCGCTACCTCGCTGGCAAGCGAACGACAGGCCTGAGAAATATCCCAACGCCCCCCATAGGCCATCGCCACGTTAAGTCCAAGCCCTTTATTCTCAAGCGTTAGGGCTTCAGCGCTTAAGATGCGTGCGGTTAATTCCGCACCCAGCATTGCGCGATCACCTATAAATCGAAGTCGTACGCCATTGCGATGTAAATCATTGATTTCGCGTTCCAGTGCATCCAACACCAGGCCCATAAGCATACCCACTTCATCGGGTGGCCTTCGCCAGTTCTCGCTACTAAAAGTAAATAGGGTCAGAAACCCCACTTTGCGCGCGACGCATTCTTCGACGATTTGACGCACTACTTTAAGGCCGGCGCGATGCCCAGCGGTCCGCGGCAGGCCGCGTGCCTTTGCCCACCGACCGTTGCCGTCCATAATGATTGCAACATGCTGCGGTGAGTCCTGCATCATCAAACCTGCATCAATTCCTTTTCCTTATCGGCCATCGCCTGGTCGATTTCGGCCACATACTTATCAGTCAGCTTTTGAACATCGTCCTGCGCACGCCGATCATCATCCTGGGCGATCAATTTTTCTTTAAGCATTTCTTTGAGCTCATTCATAACTTCACGGCGTACATTACGTACCGCCACCCGAGCTCCTTCGGCTTCTGATCGCACTACCTTAGTGATATCACGCCGACGTTCTTCGGTCAGCGCTGGCATCGAGATGCGAATCAACTGACCCGCAGTATTAGGTGTTAATCCTAAATCCGATTTGTAGATAGCTTTTTCAATGATCGGGACCATCGCCTTTTCCCAAGGAGTGACGGTAAGGGTCCGGGCGTCTTCGGTCGCAACATTTGCCACCTGATTGAGTGGCATCTCCGAGCCATAATAGTCAACCTTAATGTGCTCAATCAGACTGGTATGTGCTCGACCTGTACGTAATTTCTTTAACTGGTCTCGAAAAGTTGCGACACACTTCTGCATACGCACGGTCGCATCTTTCTTAATGTCATCGAGCATGAGTTCCCCTTAAGTCTCAGCAGATACCACAGTGCCAACGTCTTCACCTTGCACGATGCGGCCTAGGTCACCCGCATTAAACAAATTAAACACTTGTAAAGGTAGGTTATTTTCTCGACATAAAACAATGGCGTTGGCGTCCATCACATTGAGACGATCAATAAGCACTTTGTCATAGGTCAAATGGGTATAGCGCTTAGCATTAGGATTTATCAATGGATCGGAATCATAAATGCCATTGACCTTGGTGGCTTTAAGCAGTATTTCAGCGTTTATTTCAATGGCCCGCAGACTTGCAGCGGTGTCTGTGGTAAAAAAAGGATTGCCGGTACCGGCACCAAAAATCACCACTCTGCCCTTTTCTAAATGGCGTATCGCGCGGCGTCGAATATAGTCCTCGCAAACTTCATTGATACGCAATGCGGACATGACCCGCACGTGGGTACCCAGGCTCTCCAATGCGTCTTGCATGGCTAAGGCGTTAATAACGGTCGCAAGCATTCCCATATGGTCGCCCGTGACTCGATCCATGCCCGCGCGCGCCAGGCCTGCACCCCGAAAAATATTGCCGCCACCAATCACTACTGCGACCTGAACTCCGATGTCGGTCAAATCGCGAATTTCTCCCGCAATACGCTTGAGAATTTTAGGATCAATGCCGTAATCTTCGCTGCCTAACAGCGCTTCGCCCGATAATTTTACCAAAATCCTGCGATAGCGAGCCTTGGACGTCATGGCGTTAGATTTTTTTTTTGACCTGAGCCATTACCTCACCCACAAAATCGTCTTGCTTCTTTTCAATACCCGCACCGACTTCATAACGAACGAATTGCAACACCTTAGCCTTCGATGTTGCAAGAAGTTTCTCCACGGTAGTGTCTGGATCCTTAACAAAAGGTTGTCCCACAAGGGTAATTTCCGCCAAATACTTTCGCAAACGACCTTCAACCATCTTAGCGATAATCTCAGCCGGTTTTTTTTCCAGCTTAGTCTGCTCGGTCAGAATTTCGCGCTCTTTATCGAGTATTGCGGCCGGTACTGCGCCTGCATCAATATAAGCGGGATTAACCGCAGCCACATGCATGGCTAAATCACGTGCCAATGTTTCATCCCCGCCTTCCAGCGCTACGACGGTGCTTATACGGCTGCCGTGAACATAAATGCCGAGTGCCCCGGGCGCCGAGACTCGCACAAAACGACGCACCGAGATATTTTCGCCAATTTTGGCAATTAATACACGGCGATGCTCATCGAGACTGGCGCCGTTATGTATCAACGCCAAGAGATCCGGCAATTTTGCCGGAGCATGAGCCAAACCTACGCGCGCAACATCACGTGCAAACTCCTGAAACTCATCACTACGCGCAACAAAGTCGGTTTCGCAATTCACTTCAACCATCGCGGCAGTATTGCCGGATCGCTCAACAACAACGGTACCCTCCGCAGCAATACGTGCAGCTTTTTTGTCAGCCTTAGCAAGCCCGGTTTTACGCATAAGTTCCGCGGCGGCGTCTAAATCACCCGCGGTTTCAACCAGCGCTTTTTTACACTCCATCATGCCAGCGCCGGTACGCTCACGTAAGCGTTTAACGCTATCTGCCGTAATATTCATAAACTTTAAGCGCCTCGCGCCGGAGTACGACGCCCTACCGGACGACGACGCGGAGCACTCGCCGGACGGGTTTCAGCCGGAGCCGTATCCGCCACCTCAACATCATCCACCTCGACCTCATCGCTTGGCGTTACCGCAGCTACACCCGGGGCCAAGGTCACCGCTACTTTACGACGCGCAGGGACCGGCTTCTTACCCCGAGGCGCGGGGGCTGTCCGCTTTGCACCGGCAACTCGTTTCTTCGGGTTGCCTTCCTCGTCAAGTTCCACAAAATCATCTTCGCCCACTGGTACTTCGGGCAATGACGCCCGGCCTTCAAGCACCGCATCGGCAGCACCGCCGGCATACAGTAAGATGGCGCGCATGGCATCATCGTTACCCGGAATCACATAGTCGATACCGTCGGGGGAACAATTGGTATCAACCACTGCCACCACCGGAATACCCAATTTACGCGCCTCATGAATCGCGATCTCTTCGTGCCCGACATCGATTACAAATAACGCATCCGGCAGCCCATTCATATCGCGGATCCCGCCCAAACTGCGCAATAATTTATCCATTTCGCGACGCAACATTTGTGCCTCTTTTTTGCCGCGCCGATCTAATGCACCGCTTTGCGCCATCTCGTCAAGCTCGTTCAAACGCTTGATGGACTGACGAATGGTCTTAAAGTTGGTCAGCATGCCGCCTAACCATCGCTGGTTGACGTAGGGCATGCCGCAACGGCTGGCTTCTTTTTTCACGGCATCGCGTGCCGAACGCTTAGTGCCAACGAACAGCACTCGACCGCCAGAAGCCGCCACTCCCTTGATAAAGGCTGCCGCTTCGGTGTAAAGAGGCTGGGTCTTTTCAAGGTTAATAATGTGAATTTTGTTACGTTCACCGAAGATAAAAGGGGCCATCTTCGGATTCCAGAAACGGGTTTGATGTCCAAAATGGACGCCCGCTTCCAGCATTTGTCGCATAGACACGCTAGACATATAAACTCCTGTTGGGTTAAGCCTCCGTGTATCCCAATTGGCCACTTGAAGCCCTAAAGCCTCAAGCACCCAGCCAACTGTGACGACACACGTGTGGGGTTGTTAAAAATAGCCGGGCTTTATACCATGAACTACCACCAGAAACAAAGTCTAAGATATCTTATGAATGTGACTATCAAAACCCCCGCCGAACAGGACAAAATGCGCGCCGCAGGCCGACTTGCGGCTAGTGTCCTCGATATGATCGAACCGTTCGTGATACCCGGCGTTAGCACCGAGGAGCTGGACCAGCGCTGCCATGACTTTATCGTCGATGAATTGAAGTCTATTCCGGCCAATCTAAATTATCGCGGATTCCCCAAAACTATTTGCACCTCCGTGAACCATGTGGTGTGCCATGGCATTCCCGGTGACAAACGCTTAAAAAGCGGGGATATCGTCAATATTGACGTCACCGTCATTCGCGATGGCTTCCATGGCGATACCAGTCGCATGTATTTTGCCGGCGAACCTACGGTGGCGGCTCGCCGACTCACGACCACTTGTTTTGAAGCTATGTGGCGGGGAATTCGCATTGTTAAACCAGGCGCTCGATTAGGGGATATTGGCAATGCCATTCAAACATTGGCCGAGAGTCAGAATTTCTCGGTAGTGCGGGAGTATTGTGGCCACGGAATCGGACGTATTTACCATGAGGACCCACAAGTTCTTCACTATGGCAAGGCCGGTACCGGCCTTGAACTACATCCCGGCATGACTTTTACCATCGAACCCATGATCAACTCCGGTCGCCGCGACGTACGCCTTTTGCCAGACGGTTGGACCGTAGTGACCAAGGATCAGTCTCTATCGGCCCAATGGGAGCACACCATACTGGTCACTGAGAGCGGTTTTGAGGTCCTGACCCTTTGAGCGCCCGCAATGCATTTTTAGACACATCACTCGAATGGCCTTATTTGGCTGCTGCACCCGGGTTGTTGCAAAGCGACCAATTTTCACCGCTCATTTTCCGTCAAGTACTCGATCGTGGCACTGAAATACTCCAAGAGCGTTTTAGCGCCGATGACGTAGTGGAGAACTTAGTACGCGACCGAGCCCTGCTGGTCGATATTGTGTTGCGCGCGGCCTGGCTCAATTGTGCTGGGCAGTTCGTAGACGATTTAGGATTGGTAGCCGTCGGCGGCTACGGGCGTGGCGAATTACACCCCTGCTCCGATATCGATATCATGGTGCTGCTACCTAAAAGTGATTCCGATAATTGGCAGTCAGACATTGAAAAATTTTTGACCTTTCTTTGGGACATCGGTCTTGAGGTCGGGCACAGCGTAAGATCCATTGACGACTGTCAACGCGAGAGCCTCGCCGACATTAGTGTTGCCACTACCCTTTTTGAAGCCAGGTTACTCTCCGGTCCCGAATCACTGTTTGCCGGGATGCGCCGCGCTCTAGCCAATGACCGACTATGGTCATCTCAAGATTTTTTTGAAGCGAAGGTGCATGAGCAATCAGAGCGCCACCATCGCTATTTTGATACTGCCTACAATCTCGAACCTAACGTCAAATCCAGCCCTGGGGGATTACGCGACATCCAGACTATAGGTTGGGTCGCCAAACGCCATTTCGGCACCGACACCCTAGATGAATTAGTCGCGCACGGTTTTCTAACCCCCGAAGAATTACGCAAGCTGAAA
Source organism: Gammaproteobacteria bacterium (assembly GCA_043784265.1). Lineage (GTDB taxonomy): Bacteria > Pseudomonadota > Gammaproteobacteria > Steroidobacterales > Steroidobacteraceae > Bog-1198. The sequence continues at coordinate 24,647 of JAYVYN010000151.1, forward strand.
TTAGGTCAATCTTTTTTGTGGCGGGTCCGCTTCGGGCTGCACATGTTGACCGGCCGACGTGAAGACCGGCTGCTGTTTGATTATCAGATTAAACTCGCAAAACTGTTTGGTTACGAAGACGCTAGTTTCACGCTTGCTGTTGAACAGTTGATGCAAAAATACTATCGCACGGTCATGGACGTCAGTTTGCTCAACGAAATGCTGCTGCAGCTATTTCGCGAGGCAATTCTGACCCAGAGTGCGCCACCGCTACCAATTAATGCTCGCTTTCAAATTCGTAACGACTATTTAGAAGTCACTAATCCAGAGGTCTTTGCACGCTACCCTTCAGCACTTTTAGAATTATTTGTGTTACTTCAACAGCATCCCGAACTTCGCGGGGTGCGGGCTGAGACTATTCGTTTAATCGGCACCCATGTGTGGCTTATTGACGAGGAATTTCGCCAGAACCCGCGCCATCATCGGGTCTTCATGGAAATACTGTGTGCACCCGTCGGGGTTACTCACGAATTGCGGCGTATGAATTTATATGGCGTACTCGGTCGCTACATTCCAGCTTTTGGGCGGATTGTGGGCCGCATGCAATACGATTTATTCCATGCCTACACCGTGGACGCCCATACGCTATTTGTGGTCAGTAATTTACGTCGTTTGGCTATACCAAAATACAACGAAGAATTTCCCACCCTTAGCCAGATTATGCAATCGTTACCGCGTCAAGAACTTGCTTATCTAGCAGCACTGTTTCACGATATTGCGAAAGGTCGCGGCGGCGACCACTCTGAACTCGGTGCGGTAGACGCCGAAGCCTTCTGCCTCGAACAAGGACTAGCACGTTACGAAGCACGCTTGGTGGCCTGGTTGGTTAAAAATCATCTGGTGTTTTCCATAACTTCCCAGAAAAAAGATATCAGCGATCCGGACGTGATTCACGATTTTGCTCGCCGTGTCGGCGACCAAGCCCACTTGGACTATCTATACGTATTAACTGCAGCTGACGTTCGCGGCACCAATCCTAAACTTTGGAATTCCTGGAAAGCGCGGCTTTTCGAAGAATTCTACGAGCGCATTAAACGCGCCTTACGCCATGGGCTTGAGACGCCGATCGACCAAGAAGAATTGATTCACGAGACACAAGAGCACGCACGTGAACAAATGCGCCATATCCCGGCGCAGCAAGTCAACCAAATTTGGTCACAGTGGAGCGAAGCTTATTTTCTGCGTTGCACGCCTGAAGAAATCGCGTGGCATACTTCTTTACTCGCGGATCGACACCCGAATGATGATGCACCTTTAGTAGCGATCGGAAAGCCTTCAGACCGTGGGGGTACGGCCGTCCTAACGTATACGACTCGAGGTTTGCACAGCTTCGCTCGCACCACGGCGGTCCTCGATCAAATGGGTCTGAATGTGGTCGATGCGCGACTTATTTCAAGTACTCATGGCTTTAGTCTAGAGACCTACGTGGTGTTAGAAGGCAACGGTGCGGTGATTAGCGACACCCATCGCCTACAAGAAATCGAACGCGGCCTGTGGCGTAATTTTCAGCAACCAGAAGACTCACCGCAAGCGGTGACGCGCCGCGCGCCGCGTCAAGTACGTATGTTTAGTACTCCTACACAAGTGAACTTCAGTCTTGATACGCGCAATAATCGCACTATTCTCGAGCTGATTGCCGCAGATAGGCCGGGCCTGCTATCGGAAGTTGGGAAGGTCTTCAAGGCCGAGCACATTACCATCAATGGTGCCAAAATTATGACTGTGGGCGAACGAGCCGAAGACGTCTTTTATATTGCAGGTCCCAATGACCGTCCCTTACAACAAGAAGCCTGTGACCGCGTTCAAGACTCCCTGGTACGGGCTCTCGATCAGAGCGCCGCATAAGGTCAAGCCCATGCAACCTGTTATCGAATCAGCTTATGAACAACGGCAAACCATTACGCCACAAAGCGCAACGCCCGAAATTCGCGACGCAGTCACTCAGGCAATTGAAGCATTGGACACCGGTAAATTGCGCGTGGCGGAAAAAATTAACGGCGAGTGGAGAGTTAATGAATGGTTAAAAAAAGCGGTATTGCTGTCGTTTCGGATTAACGATAATCAACCGATTACTAGCGGCGATTTGAGTTTCTACGACAAGGCACCCCTCAAATATAAAGGCTGGTCCGCCGCACAATTCGCGGCGGCAGGCGCCCGCGTAGTGCCTCCCGCCACGGTGCGCCGCGGGGCTTACATCGCCAATAATGTGGTACTCATGCCGAGCTACGTGAATGTCGGCGCCTACGTAGACTCCGGCACTATGGTGGACACTTGGGCGACCGTCGGTTCCTGTGCTCAGATTGGCAAGAATGTTCACCTATCCGGCGGCGTCGGAATCGGTGGCGTGCTTGAACCCCTGCAAGCCCACCCTACAATCATCGAAGATAATTGCTTCATTGGTGCCCGCTCCGAAATCGTGGAAGGCGTCATTATAGAAACCGGTGCAGTAATTTCAATGGGCGTATTCATCGGCCAGAGCACTCGTATTTACGATCGCGAACATGATCAAATTCTTTACGGTCGCGTACCCGCTGGAGCGGTGGTAGTTGCCGGGTCCTTACCCGCGATAAACGGCAAGTACAATCTTAACTGCGCGGTAATCGTCAAACGGGTTGATGCTCAAACGCGCGCCAAAACGTCGCTCAACGAGCTATTGCGTAATATTGACTAATTAGCCGAATCGCCCGCTAATATAATCTTCAGTGAGCTTTTGCTGCGGATTAGTAAACATCATATTCGTGGCTCCGACTTCAACCAAGTCGCCCATATGGAAATATGCTGTGCGGTGCGATACCCGAGCCGCCTGTTGCATATTGTGCGTGACAATCACAATTGCATAGTTCGCGCGAAGTACATCGATAAGATCCTCAATTTTCGCGCTTGCAATGGGGTCAAGCGCGGATGTGGGTTCGTCCATCAGAATGACGTCCGGATTTACCGCAATCGTGCGCGCGATACATAATCGTTGTTGTTGCCCACCTGAGAGGCTTGTGCCAGATTGCGACAATCGATCCTTTACCTCGTTCCAAAGTCCTGCACGTTCCAAACTGGTTTGTACCAACTCATCCATACTGCCCCGATCTTTTGTCAGTCCATGAATTCGCGGACCATACGCAACATTGGCATAAATCGACTGCGGAAACGGCGTTGGCTTTTGGAAAACGATACCGACGCGTGCCCTTAATTGAGCAACATCCTGCCGAGCTGCATAAATATCTTGCCCATCCAGCGTAATAAGGCCCTCCACTCGCGCACCCTGGATCGTATCGTTCATCCGGTTGAGACAACGCAAAAAACTCGATTTCCCGCAACCCGACGGGCCAATCAAGGCCAGCACCTGATGACGACCAATATCGAGACTGACATTCTTGACCGCATGTTTTGTGCCATAGAAAACATTCACGGCACGCGCCACCATAATCGCATCTTGTACCGAGGCGCCGTTCAAAATAGTTCCGCTAGGGGAAAATGTATCCATAAGGCTGTGCAACGACTATCCGAATTTGCCGGTAATGTAATCGTCAGTTTTGCGATTTTTCGGGGAGGTGAATATTTCCGCAGAAGGTCCCATTTCCACCAGTTCGCCCAGATACATGAAGCCGGTAACATTAGATACCCGCGCCGCCTGTTGCAAATTGTGAGTTACCACCACGATGCAATATTTTTCACGTAAAGCCTGCAAGGTTTCTTCGACCTTCAGTGTCGAAATAGGATCAAGCGCGGCGGTAGGTTCATCCAGCAATAACACTTCAGGTTGCACCGCTATGGCACGCGCAATACACAATCGTTGCTGTTGTCCGCCGGATAAGCTGCGGCCATCCGACCTAAGTTTATCTTTAACCTCATCCCAAATCGCCGCATCTCGCAATGCAGATTCAACGCGCTCATTAAGGACACCGCGCATGCCGCCCGCTAATCGCAGGCCAAAAGCCACGTTGTCGAATACCGACATAGGGAACGGTGTGGGTTTCTGGAAAACCATGCCGACCCGATAGCGCAGCTCGGCCACATCGGCCTCCATGATATTCTGGCCACCGATCAGCACTTCCCCCTCGGCACGTTGTCCCGGGTAGAGTGCATACATCCTATTTAGCACCCGCAATAGCGTCGATTTTCCGCAACCTGAAGGTCCAATAAACGCGGTAATAGATCGATCAGCAAGTGACATATTAATATGGTGCAGCGATTGCACCGCACCGTAGAAAAAATTTAAATCCCTAATCTCAATTTTTGGCGGACCCGCTTCGACAATTTTTAAACTCGCATCGACTTGCGGCGAACGCATTTTTAAATGCTTCGGCAGTTTAAAGGAAGGAATCATTTATTTAAGTCCGCGCTCGGTCTGTAGGTAGGCCAAAATCACACGCGCCGTAATACTCAATATTAAAATGGACATTGTTATAATTAACGCGCCAGCCCAAGCCAAATCCTGCCAATCCTTATAGGGGCTTAAGGCAAACTGGAAAATAACTACAGGGAGATTAGCTATCGGAGCGTTTATGTTGGTACTCCAGAACTGATTATTTAGCGCCGTGAACAGCAAAGGTGCGGTCTCACCACTAATACGGGCAATTGCCAATAGCAATCCTGTGACAATGCCGCTGCGCGCCGCCGGGTACAATACACTCAAAGTAGTACGCCAAGGATAGGCACCCAGTGCGGCTGACGAGTCCTTCATGCCTGGCGGTACTAAATTGAGCATATCTTCAGTCGTTCTTAAAGTGACGGGTATGGCCAATACCGCGAGCGCAAGCGCACCGGCAATAGCTGAAAAATGACCCATTCGTACAACCACTAGTTCATAAATAAAAAGACCAATAATTATCGACGGCGCACTCAAGAGAACATCATTAATGAAGCGAATCACCATGCTTAAGCGAGAATTTTTGCCGTATTCCGCCAGATAAGTTCCCGCCAGTACTCCAATGGGAGATCCGATCAGAATTCCGAGTAAGGTCATCACGGCGCTGCCGTAGAGCGCATTCAGTAATCCGCCCTCGCCACCGGGCGGAGGCGTCATTTGCGTAAACAAATGCCACGACATGCCGGTAAGTCCGTGCGAAAGCAAAGTCCAGAGGATCGCCGCCAAGCACGCCAGTCCCAACAGGGTTGCCAGCACGGAAAGCGCCAAAAAAGCACTATTTCTTAGTTTGCGCAACAGACGCCGATTCATACGCTTGCCGCTTGACGCTCGAGTCGACGCAGCATCGCTTGCGCAATTGCGATTACGGTAAAGGTAATTAAGAACAATAAAAGCCCGAGCGCAATCAACGATGATGTATATAGATCGCCCACCGCTTCGGTGAATTCGTTAGCAATCGACGAGGATATGGTCGTGCCCGGGGCCAGCAACGAAGCGCTAATGCGATGCGCATTACCAATCACGAAAGTGACCGCCATAGTCTCGCCCAATGCCCGTCCCAGCCCCAACATGATGCCGCCTACGATACCGACCCGCGAATGCGGTACCACTACATTCCAAATGACTTCCCAAGTGGTCGCTCCTAACCCATAACCCGATTCTTTAAGCATGGGAGGTACTGTGTCAAATACATCGCGCATGGTCGCCGCAATAAAAGGCAGCACCATAATAGCCAAGACAATACCGGCAGTTAATATCCCTATACCGAACGGCGGACCGTGAAATATCCCGCCGATTCCCGGCATATGTCCAATATGTTTGATGAGCCAGGGTTGAACGTGCTTTTGCAGTATTGGTGCCAGGACAAACAAGCCCCAGATGCCAAATATAATACTAGGCACCGCCGCCAGCAATTCAACCGCCACTCCGATAGGTCGCTTCAATAGCGGCGGACACAATTCAGTTAAAAACAATGCAATTCCAAAACCCACTGGAACCGCAATCGCCATGGCAATAGCCGACGTAACCACGGTGCCGTAAATCGGTGCCAACGCCCCATATTCGTCGGTCACCGGATTCCAAACTTCGCGAGTCACAAACCTAATCCCAAAATGAGCGATTGCTGGCCAGGCACCACGCACCAAAGAAATGGCAACGCCTCCCAAAATCAACAGCACTAGAATCGCCGCCGCCAGCGTCGCTGTCCGGAAGACTCGTTCGTAAATCAACTGCTTTGCGGCGTGTCCCGGGTCAATGATCGCCACGATGTCAGTTTAGCTCCCACATAAACATAAAGATCGAAATCAGCGGTTCAAGCATACGCTGACTTCGACCAGATTAACTAAATACCCCCAAGGAGCGGCAATTTCACTTCCACAACGGGTGACCATTGGCAGTGATTTCCGAGCCCCAAGTCTTTTTAACCTGGGTCACGAGTGCCGCAGGTAACGGCACATAATCCAGTGCTGCGGCCATACCAGCACCGTCCTTGTACGCCCAGGCGAAAAATTTCAATGCTTCGCCCACGGCAGCTGAATCTTCCGGCTGTTTATATAGCAAAATAAAACTTGCGCCCGTGATCGGCCAACTCTTGCCACCGGCCTGATTCGTCAGTATTAAATAGTAAG
>JAYVYN010000152.1:0-11277 GCA_043784265.1 Gammaproteobacteria bacterium
GCCAAGTTTGACGCTCAGTTCGCCGGCCGCGCTTTTGGCAGCTTCAGCCTCTAATTGCTTCAATCCCTTACGATCCGTATCCGCACGCGTCGCAGTGGACATTAGCAATCGATTAGTACGCTCTTTCTCCGCGTCTTTAAACACATTGCTGGTCTTACCTTTCTCGATCACGGCCTGAGCCTCGCCCGGCAGCGCACCATCGCCCAACAACTGCGCCATTTCCATGTAGTAACTACCCTCGGTCATGGAGCCCGTGTTGTACATCACGCGAAAGACCATCAATAAGTTATGATCGTCCAACTTGTCTTGCAGATCAAAGCGCAACAGCTTGTTCCAGTAATCAGTCTTGCCCGTCAGACGCACTAAGTCCTCAAGTGCCGAAATAGTTCCAGGCGTGTCATTAGAATCAAACGCGCATTGTAACTTGAACTGGAACAGGCCTTCCTTGGGAGTTTCGCCTGCACGACGGGCGGCTGCCACTGCCTTATCGGCCCACACCGCAGTGTTCTTACACTCTTTACTTAGATAATAGGTCTGGGCCATTAGAGCGTAATCGTCAGCGCTCGCAGCACCACTTTCAGTAACTTTTTTTCCATACTCAAGCGCCTTGGCATACTGTTGGTTGCTTACCGACATTCGGAACAACATTCGTTCAGTGCGCGAGCTCTCTTCGGCCGTATATAATCCGGTGGCCATGGCTTGCTCGTAAGCCTGCTCCGCCGCCTTATAATTTTGTAGCCGAGTATAGGCGAAGCCTTTGAAATCATAGATGGTTTTCTTATCAAAAGCGGTCAATCCGTCTTTTGCCGATGCCGTGTCCAAGTGCTGGATGGCTTCCTGCCACTTACTCTCTTTCAAGGCTTTTTGCGCGGCGCTCATTTCAGTGCCGATGGAGCGGCTAATCTGTTGGCCCTTGTCTGCAAAAGCTTGCCCCGAAATCATGGTCATTGAAAGCACGGCAGCACAAACGCCGAATTTAAGAAATTGTTTCATTATCATCTATCCTCGTTAAGCTTGAATCTTCATAAAACAAACGGCGCGTAAGTCCCTAAGATTATAAGGGCCTAACACGCCGTATCGCCTAATCGTAAGTCCTGTTAGAACAAGTTATTGTTCACGAATCCAATTTTTTTCAAACCCTTGCTTTGTAAGTCCGCAAGTGTCTGAGCGACGGTTTCGTACTTAGCAAACTTATCCACGGAGATATGCGCTTCAGGTTGCGGGTCTTTCAAGGCATCTTGAGCAATATAGCCTTGTAGCGTCTTTCTATCCACAGCCGCACCGTTCCAGGTAATAGTACCGTCAAAATCAATACCCAAATTAATTACCTCTGGAGGCGGAGGTGGCACAAAATTCGGCGGTGGCGGTAATGGATTGTCTATTTTGACCGCATGGGTCATAACCGGTATGGTGATAATGAAAATAATGAGCAACACCAACATAATGTCGATCAATGGAGTCATATTAATATCTGAATATGACTCGCCCTCTCCACCCCCACCTACATTCATTGCCATGATTGACTCCTAGCGCGCAGCAACAAAGTGATCGGGCTCGGTCAGAAACGCGACCTTACGGATGCCAACCTTCTGCGCTGCCACCAGCACCTGACCGACATACATATACCGAGAGGCCGCATCGCCGCGAATATGCACTTCGGGCTGCGGATCTTGCCGCACAATTTTACGAAGCTCAGCAAACAGCGCATCTTGGTCCGCTAAGCGCTTAGTGTTCCAGTATAAGTCGCCGGTTTTATCAACCGAGATCGTAATGTTCTCGGGCTTGGTCTGAGTGGGTAAGTTAGTGGCCTTCGGAAGGTCCAATTTCACCTGCGCCACGATCACGGGAACCGTGATAATAAAGATAATGAGGAGCACCAACATCACATCCACTAGGGGCGTGACATTGATGTCCGACATCACTTCGCCTTCGCTCTTTCCACTCGTATTCAGCGACATAGCGCTTGACTCCTAGCGTGCAGCGGGAATAGGTTTGGCGGCGGATGCTAACTTAACATCCATTCCAAGGCCCATCTTTGCACCCGAGATCAAGTAAGCGTGCAATTCATGCGTGAAGTTACTCACACGCTCTTGCACCGATTTGTTGCGACGCAGAAGGACGTTATAACCCAACACCGCCGGCACCGCGACCGCTAAACCGATGGCTGTCATAATCAGTGCTTCACCCACGGGGCCCGCGACCTTATCGATCGAGGCTGATCCCGCCAAACTGATGGCGATCAAGGCGTGATAAATACCCCATACCGTACCAAACAGACCCACGAATGGCGCTGTAGACCCGATGGACGCAAGTACCGGCAACCCGGACTGCATGCGCTGACCTATGCTATCGACCGTACGTTGCAGCGACTGGGTAATCCACTCGCTGGTATCAATGGCACTCGACAAACGGGCCTTATTCGCCTCATGATGGTCAAAAGCGTGCTTGCCGGTCTCGGCCAGCGCTCGAAAGGGATTGGAGTCGCCTTTAAGTTTACCGACCGCATCGGTAAGGCTCGTGGACGACCAAAACCCTTTATCGGCCTCTCCCGCTTGCGCACGCAATTTTCTTTGGTCAAAAAACTTGGTGATCATAATGAACCATGTCAATAAAGACATGACCAGCAATATGACCAGCGTTGTCCGGGCAACAAGATCACCTTGGGCGATAAGCGCGCCAAGACCATACGGATTTTCAACTACTGTCTCTGCCATGGACCGACTTCCTCTTCGTAGACAAGTTTATTAATGATCAACATTTTACAATTTCAAACACTGCAATTCCTAACAATTTCAAACGCTGCAATTCCTAGTTCTTTAATTTCCAAACAATGGGCAAATCCGCCGTCGACTGAATCGGTTTACCGTCCTCAGTCGCAGGCCTCATGCGTAGCCCCTTAACCCCTTTGATACAGGCGTCGTCTAAACGCGGAAACCCAGAACTCTGTTTAATACTTTGATCGGTAACACGGCCGTCGACGCCCACCGTGACCTGCACAACACATCGACCCTCTTCATTTGCACGTTTAGATGCGTCAGGGTAATAGTCGTCGCCAATATGCAGCGGGTGCTTAGGGTCTTGGGAAATCCTCGTGCCCGCCACTTTGGGAGGCGCGGGTGGCGCGATAACCGGCGCAGGTGCTCGTACCTGACTCGTCTCGGTAATCGCGGTAGTCACCACTTGCGGGGCTTGAATATCCACGAACTCCGGAGGTGGAACGTAGGGTTTGACTTCTTCTAATTTGGGGGGTGGTGGTGGTGGCTTATCCACATCCTTGGGTTTGTCAATTTGGGCGATTTCGACCGGCGGAATAATGGTCTGAACAATTCGCCTGGCTAAGCCAGTATAAAATCCGTAACCCACAATTACATGAAAGAAAATAACCGCAAGAAAGGCAATGCCCCTCTTTCCGGAAAATAGTGATGGCTCTTCGTAGTTATACATAAGTCTTAATTGACCTTGCCCCTAATCTGTTACCGAATCAACACGCTTGTGGACGCGCGATCACCTTTCATCACTCAAGTTGAGAGCGTGACACATATTGCAGCCGAACTGCAAGCCTAAATGCAACGCATTTTTTATTCGAGATCGGTCACCGCGCCTAAGGATGCGCTGCTAACCGATTTTGAATATTTTGCCAAGGCCCCTCGGGTGGCATAAGGTCGCGGCGCCTTCCATGCCTTACGACGACGATTCAGTTCCATGACGCTCACCTTAACGCTAATTTCTCGCCGCTCTGCGTCAATCGTGATCTCATCGCCGGCTTTTATCAAGGCTATCGGCCCCCCCAGCGCGGCCTCCGGAGAAATATGCCCCACCACAAAACCATGACTACCCCCAGAAAATCGTCCGTCAGTAATCAATGCCACTTCACTGCCCAGCCCCCGACCCATAATGGCACCAGTAGGGCTTAGCATCTCACGCATGCCAGGCCCACCTTTGGGCCCCTCATAACGAATAACAACCACATCACCCGCACGAACCTTACCCGATAAAATCCCCTGTAAAGAGGCTTCTTCAGAATCAAATACCCGCGCTTTACCCTTAAAACTCAAACCTTCTTTACCGGTAATTTTTGCCACCGCACCCTCAGGTGCCAGATTGCCGTACATCACGACTAGATGGCTATTTTTTTTGATCGGCTGAGTTAAGGGTCGAATGATTTCTTGCCCCCCCGGGTACGGCGCCACGGCTTTAAGATTTTCAGCCAAGGTCGCCCCCGTTACCGTGAGACACTCACCATGCAATAGGCCGGCATCCAGTAAAGTTTTCATCAGCGGCTGTATTCCGCCGATCGCTACCAGATCCGACATCGAGAAACGACCACTGGGGCGCAAGTCGGCCAGCACCGGCACGCGTTTACCGATGCGTGTGAAATCATCCAACTTCAATTTCACTTCAGCGGCTGAAGCAATGGCTAGTAAATGTAGCACCGCATTGGTTGAGCCGCCCAGCGCAATGCTCAGCGTGATGGCGTTTTCAAACGCTTTACGGGACATAATCTGCCGGGGCCGCAGCCCAAGCTTCAGTAAATTAACTACCGCCGCACCGGCACGCCTGCAATCGTCACGCTTAGCGCCAGAGATAGCTTCTTGCGCCGAGCTATTCGGCAAACTCATGCCAAGGGCTTCAATCGCCGAGGCCATCGTATTCGCGGTGTACATCCCGGCGCAGCTCCCGGGACCTGGTATCGCAGTACGCTCCACAAACTTTAACTGTTGTTCAGTTACCGTACCTTTTGCATACCCGCCGATGGCCTCGAAAACCGAAATGACATCGCTCTTGTTGGCACCCGGACGAATAGTACCGCCATAAACAAACACCGCCGGTCGATCCAGGCGCGCTAAGGCAATCAAGCACCCCGGCATATTTTTATCGCAACCGCCAATCGCAACCACCCCGTCAAATCCTTGCGCACCGACCACGGTCTCAATGGAATCTGCAATGACTTCACGCGACACCAACGAGTAACGCATCCCTGGAGTGCCCATGGAAATGCCATCGGAGACGGTAATGGTGTTGAAGGTTACGGGCTTTGCACCGGCTTTCTCGACACCCGATGCCGCCAAACGCGCAAGCTCGTCGATATGCATGTTACAGGGTGTTAGATTGCTCCAAGTCGAAGCAATTCCCACCTGGGGTTTGGCGAAATCCGCATCGCTAAAACCTACCGCGCGCAGCATCGCTCGGCCGGCCGATTGTTTGATCCCATCCACGACCAGGCTGGAAAAGGTGCGCATTTCAGGAACTGGTTTTATTGTCATGGATTTTTTTGTCATGCATTATTTTAAATTGTAAACGCCGTATCTGTCGAGTAAAAATCTATAAGTACCCCGCAAACCTTGCGCTTCCGCGCCAATGCCACGACCCGGTCGCTCTTTAGAATTCCACGCGTACAAATCAATATGCAACCAGCGCGAAGTGTCGCTGATAAAACGCTTCAGAAATAGCGCGCCAAAAATCGCACCCGCAAACCCTGAGGCGGCAACGTTGTTGAGATCGGCAATTTTACTGCCCAGCTCATCCTCGTAACCACTCCACAATGGCATGGGCCAAAGCGCATCATGTTCGCGCGCCGCGGTGTTTGCGAGTTCAGCGAGCAACGTCTCATCGTTGCCAAACAAAGCGGGTATCTCAGGGCCCAGCGCCACCCTTGCCGCACCGGTCAAGGTTGCAAAATCGATAATTAAATCCGCCCTATCGGCATCCGCCAAAGCCAGTGCATCGCAGAGCACCAAGCGACCTTCGGCATCGGTGTTACCCACCTCCACGCTCAATCCCTTGCGAGTCGCCAGCACATCACCGGGTCGATACGCGTTACCGCTAATAGAGTTCTCCACTGCTGGGATTAACACTCGAAGCTGCACGCGCACACCGCTTGCCATCAACATATGCGCCAAACTTAAAACAACTGCCGCGCCGCCCATGTCTTTTTTCATCAGCACCATGCCCGAACCCGGCTTAATGTCGAGCCCGCCCGTGTCAAAACAAACGCCCTTCCCTACCAGGGTGAGCTTAGGATACTGAAGTCCATCGGGTGGCGACCACTGTATGTCAATCAACCGCGGTGCCTGACTACTAGCGCGGCCCACCGCGTGAATAGCGGGGAAATTCGCGGCTAACAACTCATCGCCCACCCATTCGTGATAATGCGCCCCGTGACGCTCTGCGATTTGCCGTGCCGCCGCCGCGAGTTCGCGCGGACCAAAATCGGCTGCTGGAGTATTAATCCAGTCCCGGGCCCAGGTAGAGGCTTGCGCGGCAAGCTCCACATAGTGTGCATCGGCGGTAAGTGCCAGGTCCAAGCTCGGAAATTTTTCAGTCCGCGCCGTGCGATAGCGCTCGAAGCGGTACAAGCCATAGGCAAACCCTAGGCCTATTTGCGTGGCATCCATAGCGTTGAATTTTTGCGCCAGTGCAAACTCCAGCGGCGGTAGGCGCTCAGGCAGACCGGTGCAATGCCACATCGATAGGCTTCCCTGCCGCCGACCTAACCCGGCGATGGCCAACGTCACGGCACCCGCAAGGTCTGGTACCAAAATCACGCGGTGCTTCTCACCCTTGAAGCCCTGTGCGGCGCTCCATGCTTGAACAAAGGCGGGTTGCGCTTGCAACCAAGCGTCCATTTCGTCCTCGTACACAAGCCACAGAGGCAGCTTAGCGGCATTTTCAATTGTCATTTCATTGCTCATATGGTCTTGCATCATAAGAGATTCTATGTTGCTATTTGCGGCTGATTAACAGGAGACTAGCGATGCGTTTATATTCCCAGAAAGATGTCAGCAGGCAAGCCCTACGCGGAGCCCGCATTGCCATACTAGGATACGGTAGTCAGGGTCGTGCACACGCGCTGAACTTAAAAGACAGCGGTTTTGACGTGGTCGTGGGCGTGCGCAAAGGGCCTAGCTGGAACAAAGCCAAAAAAGACGGACTTACGGTACTTGAGCCTAAGGCGGCCGTAAAAGGCGCGCAACTAGTTGCCATGTTAGTGCCGGATTTGACCCAAAAAGCGCTTTACGAAGAGCTGCAGTTGGTGTTCGAGAAAGGCGCCACGCTATTATTCGCGCACGGATTTAATATTCACTTTAAGCAAATTAAGCCGCGTAAGGACTTGGACGTAGTATTGATCGCGCCTAAAGGTCCGGGTGACTTGGTACGTCGTCAATACCAACAAGGTCGCGGCGTTCCCTGCCTTATCGCAGTCGCCCAAAACCCGTCCAAACAAGCGAAAGCTAAAGCGCTTGTTTATGCGGATGGCATCGGTGGCACGCGTGGCGGCGTCTTGGAAACTACCTTCGCTGAGGAGACTGAGACCGATTTGTTCGGTGAACAGGCCGTGCTATGCGGTGGAGCCACAGAATTGGTGGTGAAAGGATACGAGACCCTTGTCGAAGCCGGATACCAGCCCGCGGTAGCCTATTACGAGTGTTTGCACGAACTGAAATTGATTGTCGACCTCCTGCATGAAGGCGGCATCACTAAGATGCATCGTTTTATCAGCGAAACGGCCAAGTACGGCGATCTGACGCGCGGACCGCGCATCGTTAACAATGCCACCAAGAAAGAAATGCGTAAGATTCTCGCTGAGATTCAAGCCGGGACTTTTGCGCGTCAATGGATAGCGGAGAACAAGGGCGGTCGGCGCAAATACAACAAGCTCATGAAAGCGGATCTTTCGCACCCGATTGAAAAGGTGGGTGCACAACTGCGGGCGCGTATGCCGTGGCTTGAGTCCGGTGCAGCGTGAGGACATTGCGCGACTAAGCTTATGCCAAGCGCGACTAGAGTAGTGCCGAGCACATTATTCGACAAGGTTTGGGCAGCACATCAAGTGTTGCCCGAATCTGCGAATACGCCAGCGGTTCTGTACATTGACTTACATTTAATCCATGAAGTGACATCGCCTCAGGCGTTTTCATTGCTTAAATCTTTAGGGTTACCGGTGCGCTGCCCTGATCGAACTCTGGCCACCATGGATCATTCGACACCCACCACCTCCATGTCAGCTTTTGGCGGGGTACCGATTAAAGTCGATGCGGCCGCTTTGCAAGTACGCCAACTGGAAACAAACGCCAAAGATTTTGGGATTGAATTATTCGGTATGCACGACTCCCGGCGCGGGATTGTGCATGTGATTGGACCGGAACTGGGGAGCACTCAACCGGGAATGACTATTGTCTGTGGTGACAGTCATACCAGCACGCATGGCGCTTTTGGAGCGCTTGCGTTTGGTATAGGGAGCACGGAAGTCGGGCATGTGTTTGCGACGCAGTGTCTTTTGCAACGTAAACCTAAAACCTTCGCGGTCAATGTCAACGGGATACTGGCGCGGGGGGTCACCGCTAAAGATTTGATATTGAGTATTATTGGCAAAATAGGCGTATCAGGCGGCACCGGCTACGTGCTGGAATATCGCGGTACTACTATTAGTGCGCTCTCCATGGAAGAGCGCATGACGGTGTGTAATATGTCTATCGAGGCCGGCGCGCGGGCCGGCATGATCGCTCCGGATGACACTACTTTTAGTTATTTGGCGGGGAAACCTCGCTCGCCACAAGGCCGGGATTGGGATGCTGCGGTAGCATATTGGCGCACATTGGTCTCGGACCCTGATGCCCGCTTTGATACCTCGATTGACATCGATGCATCCACACTCGAACCCATGATTACCTACGGGACTAATCCGGGCATGGTGGTCGCTATCGGATCCTCTATTCCTGCACCTGCTAACGATGCGGTCCACGATAAGGCGCTTAAGTACATGGGATTTGCGGCGGGCGATGCCATGCTCGGCAAACCGATCAATGTGGCATTCATTGGAAGTTGCACTAACGGTCGGCTAGAAGACTTACAGGCGGCGGCCAGCGTGCTCAAGGGTCGTAAAATAGCGGCGGGCGTGCACTTGCTCATTGTGCCGGGATCACAACAAGTCAAACGCGAAGCGGAAGCGCTAGGACTTGCTGATATATTTAAATTGGCCGGTGCCGACTGGCGCGAATCGGGATGTTCCATGTGCTTAGGCATGAACGGCGACACCGTCGCGGCCGGCCAATACGCGATTAGCACCAGCAATCGAAACTTCGAAGGGCGACAAGGCGTGGGTGCGCGTACTTTACTGGTGAGTCCCTTTACCGCTGCCGCGAGTGCGATCCGCGGGGTTATTACCGATCCGCGCGAAATGCTGGCAGGCGCCCCACCGGAGTTGCGCTAATGGAAGCTTTGCTTCGAGTACGCTCTACTACGGTAGTCATCGCCTCGTCCAATATCGACACCGATCAAATCATTCCGGCGCGATTTTTGACCACGACCACCAAACAGGGGCTAGGTAAACAACTATTCGCCGACTGGCGTTATGCTGCGGACGGAACACCGAACCCTGATTTCATCTTGAACAAGCCTGAGGCGATGGGTTGCGAAGTGCTGGTGGCGGGAAAGAATGTCGGCTGCGGTTCCTCGCGCGAGCATGCTCCGTGGGCACTGCTTGACTATGGTTTCAAGGCGGTGATCAGCACTGAGATCGCTGATATATTTAAAAATAATTCGCTTAAAAATGGTTTGTTACCGGTAGTCGTTGATGCCTCGACCCACGCATGGTTATTGGCACATCCCGGCGCCCAAGTCGAGATTGATTTACAAACTACTCGCTTGACGTTACCCACCGGCGTATCCGTACTTTTTCCGATCGAAGCTTTTGCAAGGCATTGTTTAATTAATGGAGTTGATGAACTCGGGTATCTGCGCAGTAAGATCGCGGATATCAAGCGCTACGAATCAGCCCGAGCCGCTGTTTGAACGCGCTGATCGCGGTTCTGCCCGGGGATGGCATCGGCGTCGAAGTCACGGCGCAAGCGGTGCGTGCCTTGACGAAAATCGCCACCCGCTTCGGTCATACGCTTACCTTTGAGCAGGCTCTCATAGGCGGAGCGGCCATTGATGCGACTGGCCAGCCGCTGCCCAGTGAGACGCTCGCGCTGTGTCGGCGAGCCGACGCCATTCTGTTAGGCGCGGTGGGTGGTCCCAAATGGGCGCAGCCCGATGCCAAAGTCAGGCCCGAACAGGGTTTGCTTGGGCTGCGTAAAGCCTTGGGATTATTTGCGAACCTAAGACCTGTGGCTCCTCATCCGGCCGTACTGCATGCCTCGCCCATCAAAGCGGAGTTATTGCAGGGCGTCGATATCATGGTGGTGCGAGAATTGACAGGCGGTATTTATTTTGGCGATAAACAGCGCAGCGCCACCGAAGCCACCGACGTGTGTCGTTACACGCTAGTCGAGATTGAGCGAGTGGTGCGACTTGCTGCAAACTTGGCGCTTAAGCGCCGAGGCAAGCTTACCTCGGTCGATAAAGCCAATGTGCTGGAGACTTCGCGCTTATGGCGATCGGCTGTTGAACGGATACTGCCACTTGAATTTCCGGGGGTTAGCTTCGAGCATATGTTGGTGGATTCGGCCGCCATGCACTTGATCCGCAAACCGCGTGATTTTGATGTGATTGTCACGGAAAATATGTTCGGCGATATTTTGACCGACGAAGCCTCGATGTTGGCGGGTTCACTCGGATTGCTACCCTCCGCCTCGTTGGGGGAAACTGCTCGAGGGGGGCTGTACGAGCCTATTCACGGCTCGGCGCCCGATATTGCCGGAGGCGGTATCGCGAACCCCTATGCCAGTATTTTGAGCGCCGCCCTCATGCTGCGCTATTCATTCCAACTAGAGGCTGAAGCGCAGGCCTTAGAAAAAGCCGTGTCGGATTGCATTGTCGCTGGGGTGCTGCCCGCGGATTTAGTGGCCCCCGGGATGCGGGCTACTTCGACGCAAGCGGCGGGTGATGCGGTGGTTGCGGCGCTTTAGGAGACGTGTGCGCTTTTAGGCCAGCAGTTGCAGCGCAGACGACTAGGGATGCATCCGCTAAATCCATGGGATGATCCGCGTAGATTCCCATCAATTCAAATGCCTGCAATAACGTGACATCGTCAAAGAACCATACGGCTAGAACCCTATTGGAAATAAATTCACGCAGCTTGGTCGGCCCCCTGACTATTGGGTGTAAGCATGTGAAAGGCCTCGGTGAGCACGGCGATTGTCGTGCAAAGTGGCTCTCTCGTAGCTTTTAAGAGGCTAACACAGTGTGTATGGTGCTCATCACGTCTATCGAACAACTCAACTAACGGTCCCATGTCTTCCAAAATCATCCGTGATGCTTCTTGGCAATTGCAGCTCGAACAGTATTTTTTGCGTCTGACGATGGGCCTATTGCATATCCACCCCCCTCTAAATT
>JAYVYN010000153.1:0-8758 GCA_043784265.1 Gammaproteobacteria bacterium
TAAGAGTTTACCGCGTTCTAGCCAAAATGGAATGAAGTCTTTTTAAGGACGGCCAGTGCGGCTAGGCATTGGGACCCGAGACGCATACTTTCAAAGCGATTATGGAGTGTGAATGGCAGAACTGGAACTGGTAGTTGCGGTCGCAGAAAACGATGTTATTGGCCGGAAAAATCAGCTTCCCTGGCATTTGCCAGCTGATTTACGGCATTTCAAGTCGCTGACGCTCGGTAAATACGTGCTGATGGGACGTAAGACCTATGAGTCTATCGGCAAGGCATTACCGGGGCGCACCAATCTAGTGTTAAGTGCTTCATCCGAGTTTGAACCTTCAGACAGTATTCGCGTCAGTAGCATTGAAGAGGCCCTAGCGGCAGCCGGCCCTCAGTCACTGATGGTCATTGGCGGAGCTAGGGTTTATCAGCAGACCCTAACGCTCGCAAGGCGCATACATTTGACCCTGGTTCACACCTCTATTGATGACGGAGATACGCACTTTGCGGGCTGGCGCGACCCGCAATGGCGCGAGACCTATGTTTTACGCCATGAACCTGACCAACGTCACGCCTATGGCTATAGTTTTATAACGCTGGAACGAAGGGCGGCAATTGCGATTTAATTTCACGCTCAGCCTTGGCAAAATCGACTTCGGCTAGAGTGCTAGCGTTGAGTGTAAGCTCTGCCAGCAACTTCGATTGTACTAACCCGCGATCGAGGGCGACATGGTAAGGAATTTCATGATGAAACATGACCATGGAATATCGCGGGATGAAGTGTTGTGGGTGGCGCCTCTCCAGTTCTAGTGCGAGGCTTTGTTGTAACTGGAATTTCGCATGAGCCACGTGTTCCCGCATTTCTAAATAATTTTCCAATGCCATAGTAGCAATCGCGTCAGTATTCGGTTTGCGGATGGATTCGAATTCCGAAAATATGGCTTCCCAGGTGTTGTTGCGCATCACACAGGCATCGAATTCAATGCAATCCTCAAAACAGCAATTCATACCTTGGCCGTGAAACGGTACGATTGCGTGAGCCGCGTCACCAATTATTGCGGCCGCACTTTGGTAGTGCCAGGGGTTCGCATACACGGTACCGAGAAAACCTACGGCATGTTCGCTAAATTCCCTGACGCAATTCGGCATCAGCGCGCGGACATCGGGAAAAGTATCACTAAAGAAGCGATCGATTGTCGCGGTATTCAAGCTCGCGAAACTTTCGGCACCGTTTTTGGGAAGGAACAGGGTCGCGGTAAAGCTACCGTTGCTATTGGGCAGTGCAATTAACATGTATGAGCCGCGTGGCCAGATATGGAGTACGTCGGGCGCTAATAAATGCTGTCCATGCTTGCCGGCGGGAATTGATAATTCTTTATAGCCGTGATCAAGCTCTACTTCGTGTGCGTTAATAAGCTGTTGTTGGCTCAATTCCCTTCTTATGGCGGATCCGGCGCCATCGGTCGCGAGTAAGGGTTGCATCCTGACATTAACTATTCGTCCATTGCCAAGGTCGCGAATCTTCGCGATGCCGGTTTTGAAGTCCGCATCTTCAAGGCTGTGCTCGAAATGGATTTTTATCCCGGGTTGTCTGGCGGCGACTTCCACCAGTATTTGATTGAGACGCAGTCGCGACACCGAGTGATTGATTTCATCGGGTGTTTGGCCATAAGGCTGCAACACGGTGGTGCCATCAATATGATGTATGAGTCGTCCGCGCATGGGCATGAGCGCGTGACTAATTTCTGCAAGGACCCCAGCCTGTGCCAGCGCGTGTAAACCGCGATCTGCTAAGGCTAAGTTAATAGATCGGCCCGAATTTTTGAGATCCTCGCGAGGGTCCGAGCGTTTTTCGTAAAGATTGACGCGTATACCGTGGCGGTGCAATAAGATTGCTAATAACGTGCCCGTGGGACCCGCGCCAATAATGCTGATAGGTGCGAGATTTACAATCACGCTTGCAGCGCCTGAGCCAGCACGGTGGCAGTTTTCCACACGTCGCTAAAAGAATTGTAAAGGGGGGTGGGTGCGAGGCGCAGGATATCCGGTTCCCGCCAATCGCCGATTACCCCACTGGCAATAAGGCGTTGCTGGCAAAGACTTGTGTCTATTGAATTGCGCTTGAGACGTAGACTCAATTGGCAGCCACGCTGCTGAGACGCAGTTGGGCTGATAAGTTCTACGGATTCAGGCATAAGTTCTTGAATTAAATACTGCAAAAATCCTGTTAGCGCGATTGACTTTTCGCGCAGTCGATTCATGCCAGCGCG
This sequence comes from Gammaproteobacteria bacterium, assembly GCA_043784265.1. GTDB lineage: Bacteria > Pseudomonadota > Gammaproteobacteria > Steroidobacterales > Steroidobacteraceae > Bog-1198. The sequence goes on from JAYVYN010000153.1 coordinate 2,261, forward strand.
CTGAAATAAACCCAGCGAGGCGAGTAACGGTGCTGTTGATAAGATCGGCGGGTTGCTGAGCTGCCAACCGTCAGCACCGGGCGCGGCGTTAAATTCTGGCGCCATCCGAAAGCGCGTCTGTGGGTCATGTCCCCACCAGCCGCTAAAACGCGGCAAGTCAGTTTGCCCCGCGTGTCGCTGATGCACAAAACAGCCGCCGATGGCGCCAGGCCCGGCATTTAGATATTTATAGTGGCACCAAATGGCGAAATCAACGTTCCAATCATGTAAGTGCAACAGGTTGTTACCGATGGAATGCGCAAGGTCAATACCCACGGTAACGCCGTTGCGGCGCGCGGCGGCAATGATCGGCGCCAATTCTAAAAATTGGCCGGTAAGATATTGAACTCCCGGTAATAGCACTAATCCTAACCGTGGTGCTTCGCGTTCAATAGTTTCAATTAGATCCGAGGTTCGTAACAGATGCTCGCCCTGGCGCGGCGCGACTTCAACCAGGTTTTTTGCAGCCGACAAGCCATGAAATTTTAGTTGTGACACGATGGCGTAACGATCCGAAGGAAAAGCTGATTTTTCGATGAGCACCGAGTTGCGTGTGCTATTCGGTCGAAAGAAACTCACCATCATTAGGTGAAGGTTGACAGTCAAAGAGTTCATGGCGACAACTTCAACTGCACTAGCGCCGACCAATTCAGCTAGGCAGTTCGCGGCGTGCTTGTGATAATGAATCCACGGTCGAGTGCCGAAGTGATGTCCTAATACGCCCAGGCGTCGCCAATCGGCTAATTCTTGTTCGACATACTCTGCGACTGACTTCGCTTGTAATCCCAGCGAATGACCGCACAGGTAGGTCATTTTTTTGCCGCTCGCATCATGGGGGTGATGGAATTCTTGCGCAAAACTCGCGAGTGGGTCAGTGGCGTCGTGCTGGCGCGCCAGCATCTCGAAATTCATTTAACTGGCCACGGGGTCAGCAAGCGGCAAAACATTGCCACATTGTCCGCAGGTACGATTGTCCAAATTCGAATAAAAACGCGAGAAGATCTCGGGAAGTTGAGTTTCAATATTGCTTACCGCAATCCGTTCTAAATACAGACAATGACCGCATTGCTCGCAGTACCAGGAAAAGCCGTCTAACTCATGGAGTGTGCGCTGTCGCTCAACTACAATGCCGATACTGCCGGCGGGACGTTGTGGTGAGTGAGGGATCTCGGCAGGTAGTAAGAACACCTCACCGGCGCGAATGGGGATATCTTTCTGTTGACCTGCTTGAATGGTTTTTAAAACCATATCGCCCTCAATCTGCAAGAAAAACTCCGCGCTAGGATCGTGATGAAAGTCTTTTCGCGAATTGGGTCCGCCCACCGCCATCACGATGAATTGACTATCCTGGAACAACAGCTTATTGCCGACCGGTGGTTTTAAAAGATGGCGATTAACATCAAGCCAGCTGCGCAGATCAAAGGGCATGGAAGTTAGCATCCCCTCATTATAGCGAGGCAAAGGGCTCATAATCTGGCGCAGGCGACTTGAACGGGGGTGGTCGCGACCGGATCTAACCGTACAGCGGTCAGACTACCACCCCAAACACAGCCCGTATCTAAGGCAATAACCTCGTTATTTCTAAAATAGCCCAGCGTAGACCAATGGCCAAAAATAAATTTCCCTCCTCGCCAACGCGCTCCAGGCGCTTCAAACCACGGCACCAAATTCATTGTCGTAGCGTTCTTGGGCGATGACTTGGCATTTAGTACAAGTTGTCCCTTGGCGTTGATAAAGCGTAGTCGCGTGAAGCAATTGGTAGTAAATCGCAAACGTTCGGCGTGCCCTAAATCGTCGCTCCAACAATTCGGTTGATCGCCATACATCCCGGCAAATAATGCTTCTGGGTCGAATTGGATCGCCTTTTCGAGTTCGCGGGCCAAGCCTCGAGCAGTCGGCATATCCCATTGCGGCGGCAGTCCGGCATGTAGTAATGCAATACCCAATGCGGGATCTTCGTGTAACACTGGGCGGCTTATCAGCCAGTCCAGCAAGGAAGTTCGATCCGGCGCGGTCAAAATACTCTCTAAAGTGTCTCCGCGACGGATCTTTGCTCCAGCCAATGCGACGGCTAAGAGATGTAAGTCATGATTGCCCAAGGTAACCGTTGCGCGATCGCCTAAGGCTCGCACTCTGCGCAGCACCTGGAGCGAATGCGGACCGCGATTGACAAGATCGCCTACAAACCACAGTTGGTCACGGTGTGACTGAAAATCAAGTTTCTCGAGTAGCGCTGCGAGTTCATTGTCGCAACCTTGTACGTCACCGATTGCATACAGCGCCATACGAAACCTTAGTGTAAAACTCCGGGAATCGACAAGCGAAAGGGTGCGATAGGGGCATCAAATCTTCTGCCATCATCCGCTACCATCTGGTAGCTACCTTGCATAGTACCGACTGGCGTTTCCAACACCGCTCCGCTGGAGTAGCGAAATTCTTGACCCGGTTTTAAATAAGGTTGCTCGCCCACGACGCCATCACCGCGGACTTCCTTAACATTGCCATTTGAATCCGTAATGATCCAATGTCGCGTGAGTAGACGTGCCGGTGCTTGGCCTTCGTTGCGAATAGTAATGGTGTACGCAAACACGAAGCGCTTATCTTGGGGGTCTGATTGAACTTCGAGATAGGCGGTTACCACCTCGACGCGGATATTGGATTGGTTAGCTTGGCCGGTCATAGGGAAAGATCACTGTAGTAAGCCGCAAGTTTACCAAATTGGCGAGGTTCTAGCGCTTCCGGGCGAAGTGTGGGATTAATCCCACAATTTTCAATCTGTTGCGGTGACAATAGTCCTCTAAGCCCATTGCGTAGTGTTTTGCGGCGGTGGCAGAAGGCTGCGGTCACCAGGGTGCGCAGTACCCCGTCGCGACCGATGTCAAATCGTGGTTTGACACTAGGGGTCAGCCGCACAATCGCTGACCAGACCTTAGGCGGTGGTTTGAAGGCGCCCGGCCCCACATCAAAAAGGTGTTCTACCTGCGTATAGGCGGCAAGCATCACGGTAAGACGTCCATAGTCCTTGCCTCCCGGACTTGCCGCCATTCGTTCTACCACTTCTTTTTGCAGCATGAAATGCATGTCGATAATCGCATCCCGTTGCGCTAATAGGTGAAACATTAGGGGCGTTGAAATGTTGTAGGGTAGATTGCCGACGATACGCAGTGCTGCCCCGCCTCCACGTAGGGCTGAAAAATCGGTATCCAATACGTTTTCAACATGCATATGCAGACCTTTTGAGGCGCGCGGATCGTTTTTCATATCCGCCGCGAGATCGCGATCGATTTCAATGACATCCAATTGCTTACTGCGATCCAATAGAGCCCAGGTCAGTGCACCACGCCCGGACCCTACCTCGACTATGCGCTCACCTGGACGCGGCGCTACAGTCTCAATGATTCGCCGTATGACCCCCGGGTCGTGTAGAAAATGCTGTCCAAAGCGCTTACGAAGCGGCATGGATTGCGTCGGCGCGGGTCAAATATATGGCAAGCTCTAATGCTTTTGACAGACTGCTGGGGTCGGCTTTGCCGGTGCGTGCCAAGGACAGCGCCGTGCCGTGATCCACGCTGGTCCGCAGTATTGGTAGTCCCAGCGTAATATTAACCGCTCTTCCAAATCCAAGCGCTTTAAGGACTGGCAGTCCTTGGTCGTGGTACATAGCGACCACTACATCCGCATTGGCTAGAAATTTCGGAGTAAATGCCGTGTCGGCGGGTATCGGTCCCGTGAGATTTAACCCTTCGGCTTGTAGCTGTCGAATGACGGGCTCGATGACTTCGATTTCCTCGCGTCCTAAATGACCGGATTCCCCCGCGTGAGGATTGAGCCCGAGTACGGTAACACGGGGTGCATCAATCGAGTAAAGACGCTGCATATCCATATGCACAATGCGCAGGGTCGCAAGTAGACGTTCACGCGTGATAGCGCTGGGTACATTTTTTAAGGCTAAATGAGTGGTCACCAAGGCAACTCGTAATGTGTCACATTGTAATAGCATCACGGGAAGCGCGGCGCGGGTTCTCGCCGCGAGATACTCTGTATGACCACTAAACTCGAATCCAGCATCTAGCAACACACTTTTTTGCACTGGCGCTGTGACCATCGCCGCAAATTCGCCGTTCATGCAGCCGTCGCAGGCACGGTCTAGCATAGCTATCACATAGGATGCATTGTGCGGATCCAGCCTGCCAGCAATGACCGGTTGTGCCGGAATGTGTAAGACCTTTAAGGTGCCGGCGACGTGCCTAGTAACCGGTTCGCTAGCGTCATAGCGATTGACTTTTAGCCGCGCGCCTAAGGCGAGCGCAGTATTTTTTATCAGCGATTCGTCAGCGGCAACTACAATATCAGCAGGCCAATCCCGTTCCGCTAACATAACGCAGGTGTCGGGCCCGATACCCGATGGTTCGCCCGAAGTAATAACAATTCGTGGAATGTACACTACATTTTTATTTCGACGAAAGCGTCATCGCGCAGTCGGCGTAGCCATAACTCGGTTTCTTCGTCAGCTTTGCTCTCCCGAATGGCGGCAAAAGCGCGTTGACGACGTACATCGTCGGTGCTGTCATAAGTACGAGTGCCGAGCATTTGAACGATATGCCAACCGTAGCGACTTTTGAAGGGTTCACAAATTTCGTGATCTTTAAGGTTGGCAATGGCTTTGTCGAATTCCGGAACAAAGGTTCCGGGGCCGCTCCAGCCTAAGTCGCCACCATCCGGCGCAGATCCGGGATCTTCGGAATTAGTAGAAGCAATACCGGCAAAATCTTCACCCTTCAAGATTCGCTCGCGCAGTTTGCTAAGTTTTTGCCGGACGGTCTCGTCATCGTCGAGTTCATTCGGTTTCTTTAAGATATGCCGAACATGGATTTGGTTGATGATGACTTGGGCTTCGCCATTACGTCGTTCATTAAGTCGGACGATGTGAAAGCCGCTGGGCGTGCGTGCGGGCGCACTGACTTCCCCTGGTTTCATTTTGGTAACCAGATCTAAGATAAATTGCGGTAGTTGAGTGCCTTTACGCCAACCCAATTGACCTCCATCTAGAGCTGTTTGACCGTTCGAGTTTGCGATGGCCAGCTGTCCGAAATCCTCGCCCTTGGCGGCGCGTGCTGCAAGGTCAGCCGCTTTGTGCGTGATTTCTTCAATTTGCTGAGGTGTCGCCGCTGACGGCAGTGACAATAAAATATGTGAGACATTAAATTCATCATTAGCCGCAGAATTTTGTTGGCGTGCTAAAGACTGGTCGAGTTCATGCGGCGTGACGTTAATATGTGCGATCACGTCGCGCTGGCGAAGCGTGCTTAAAGTCAATTCCCGCCGCATAGATTCACGATACTGCTTATAGTCGATTCCTTGAGAGGCTAAGGTCGTGGGTAGTTGGTCGAAGGGGATCTTATTTCGGCCGGCAATCTCTTGGAGCGCCCGCTCAGCTTAAGCGGAGCGGGTTGCTTCGCTTTAGCTGGAATTTTTTAAGTGCCCCGCAAGCTGATGTCAAATCGGCACTGGTATCTAGTTTCCGTGTTTTGCACGGGACTGTCAATTTCGTTGCATGGTTCGATGCATGGTCTATCTCGTTCTCTCTTTTTCTCCCATATAAGAAAAACAGATATGCAATTAAGAATTAATTAGTTCACGCAGGGAAAGAACCTCTCCAGAATGCACACCTCACTCATAAACATTCACGACAAATTTGTTAATGGACTTCAACTTTTAAGGAAATTTAAGTGAAAAAAATCATTATCACATCGACACTGGCATTGCTATTCACCACCATAAGCCCAGTCGTTTTGGCGGCGAACATCAAGTTGCTGAACGTCTCCTACGATCCAACGCGTGAGCTTTATCAGGAATTCAATGAAGCATTCGCCAAGTATTGGAAGGCACAGACCGGCGATGATGTCGCCATCAAGCAATCGCATGGCGGCTCTGGTAAACAAGCACGCGCCATTATCGATGGTCTGGAAGCAGACGTGGCGACGCTAGCTCTGGCTTACGACGTGAACGTTCTACAAAGCAAGGCCGGTTTAATCCTGGCTAACTGGCAAATGCGCTTGCATCACAATAGCTCGCCCTATACATCCACCATCGTGTTTCTAGTGCGCAAGGGCAATCCAAAACACATTCGCGACTGGGATGATTTGATCAAACCCGGTGTATCTGTAATTACGCCTAATCCTAAAACTTCTGGTGGTGCGCGTTGGAATTATCTTGCAGCTTGGGGATATGCATTAAAGAAGAACGGTAACAACCCGGCTAAGGCCAAGGAGTTTGTCGGCAAATTGTTCGCCAATGTGCCTGTATTGGATTCGGGCGCGCGCGGTTCCACAACAACATTTGTTGAGCGCGGAATTGGCGACGTATTGCTGGCATGGGAAAACGAAGCTTTCCTTGCCGCCTCGTCGAGGTCGAAAAGGGTGATGAGCTCTTGTGCCCGGGCGCGAGACTGCCGAGACC
>JAYVYN010000154.1:0-4009 GCA_043784265.1 Gammaproteobacteria bacterium
CGTTTTTTGCGTCAGACTGCGCGATGGTGGACCAATGATAAAGGCTCAAGACCGGCAAGAATAAAAGTCGCCAGCGGAAGAAATAGTTGACGCGGACCACTTAAGTGGTGGTTCGGCGCGAAAACCCCGTGGTATCGGGTCAAGTTCACCTGCGGGATGGGAATCAATGCCACTAGGCGCGCCATGAAATCCAAGAGCTTGAACACCACGTGCGGGGTGCCGTCCCGGTACGGGCTCTTCAGTGCATAGCGAATACTGCCCTGCGAGGTCAGTGACAATCGATCCACCGCGATGGCAGGTCGGCTGATGGTGCCGGCACAGTCGTTCGATCTTCTCGCGCTGATGCGCCTCGCCGGCCACGCCTGCGTGTAGGGAGAATCCATTCGCCGCCGCCACCCGCTCACCGAATCGTTCATCACCCAATCGGGGTGACAGACTCTGCAGTGTCAGGGCCTTGCGTCCTTTTTTGGGGGCCCAGCACCAATGCTGCAGCGTCTGGCCTGTGAGTATAGCCCGTGGCGATTCTGACGCGACTCTGCAGCGTTGCGTTTTGGCCGCTGATCACGATAGTTAGCCGCGTTACCGTACCGTTCAATACATTGGCTACGAAGACATGTGCCCACGATCCATGATCATCCACCGTGAGATCCCAAGGCCCGTCTAGTAGCTGCGGATCGCTCCACGTCGCCAGCCAATTGCCGTGTCGGTCGATTAGCTGCAGCGCGCCGGCGCTGATCGTGGCGCTCGTGCCGTCCGTAGTCGGTACATTTCCGACTAGGACAAATCCGGCGCGCAGTACGCCGAGGGCGGTGCTCAGGCCGGTCAAAGAACTCGTGAAAAAGGCGCTAGCCGTTCCGGGGGGCGCTAGCGAGCCTGCAGGATGCAATTGAATGATTGTGGTTCCGGTACCTTGCAGATTGTTGCCGTTGTTGAAGGGCAAACGTGGCAGTTCATTCTGGGTGTGGGCATGTCCTGCGCGGTGACGGCCCTGCCCATCCTCGTTCTGCTGTTGGACAAGCTCAATATTCTTCGCCAGCCCATTGGACAGCGGATACTGCGTTATGCCAGCTTGGATGACGTGGCGATTTGGGCCGTATTGGCATTCATCCTGATGGATTCGCACCGGGTGGGAAAGCAGGCGGGATTTTTAATCGTCTTTGCGATTGCGGCAATCCTGTTTCGCAAGCTCATGGTTAAACTGCCCGAGAAGGACCGTTGGTATGTAGGCTTCATCTGGCTGGCAATCAGTGCCTTCGGTGCGGATTGGTCTGGTTTGCACTTCATGGTGGGTGCTTTCTTGTCCGGAGCAGTCATGGACACGGATTGGTTCGACCTTAAGCACATGGATATGCTGAGGCACAATGTGCTGATGGTGGTCATGCCGGTATTTTTCTTGAGCACGGGACTGCGCACCAATTGGAGCGTGGGCAGTGCGGCGGTCTTCATCGTGGCAGGAGTATTTTTGCTGGCCTCGGTCACCGGCAAGTTGGCGGGGACCGCGATTGCGGGGAAAATTCTCAAGTGGCAACCCGGAGAAGCTGCGCTGATCGGCTGGTTGCTGCAAACCAAGGCCTTGATCATGATCATTTTCGTCAACATCCTGCTCGACAAGGGGCTGATCACCAGCGAGACTTTTACGGCTTTGCTGCTGATGGCGGTGGTTAGCACCATGCTGACCGTTCCGGTGGCAGCGCCCCAGTTGCGGCGCATGAAAGAGATCATTTTCAGATCTAATTGAGTATTGCGCGGACGGGAGTAAGCTCCAGCGGCGGGCGGATCTAGCCGGCCGGCACCTGGGCCGCATGCAGACGAAGAATTCTGCGCAACTCTAAAATCGCGGCCGGCGTTTCCTGGACGCTGTGCCATGAGGCGATGGCGAGCTCCGAATCGGCACCTGCAAGGTGCGCGCTGGTGTAGGGCACCACGCCGTCGCTGCTGTTTTCCAGCGGCCCTGCGGATTTGTAAATGCCGATAATGGTGTGGTAGCGCACGCTGGGGGAAATCGGCAGCGCTGCCGATGCCACGATGAAGGGGTCGGTATCGCTGAGGTTGTCGATGCTGTTCGGCACGCGCGCCACCGCACCGTCGCTGGACTCGCCCTGCAGCACGTCCGAAAGGCTGGCGAGCTCCGACAGCAGAATGGCCGGCGCGCGAATCAGGTTGCGGATCCAGCGCGCGAGCCGGTGTTGCGCAAGCGGCGTGCCGCGATGGGGCGATGCCAGGAAGATGGCCCGCGTCACCTGCGGCATGGGCGTAAATTGCAAGTAGGGTCCAAGGCGTTCCCGCAGGCGCGCGCGCTTGGCAGAATCCAATTGGCTGCGGACAGGGACGGTTTGCCACAATCGTTCTCCACTCGAAGACACCAGCAGGCGTGCGATGACACCACCCATGCTATGTCCCACCAGTACCATGTTCTGCGAGGCAGGTGCGGCACCGGAGGGATCGAAATGTTTCAAGGTCGCGTCAAGCGCCTGGCGAATTCTGGCCAGATTGACCGCGACGGGCGCGTTGGTCGGGTAGTACACCTCCCACACTTGGTAGCGCCGACGCAAGTCCTCATCGCCCATCACCTCGTTCGACACATTGATCCACGCTTCTGGGCTGCTCGCCAATCCATGCAGCATGACTATTATCAGATGATCCGGATCATATGGCTGCATGAGCAAAATGCGCGGTGTGGTAATGCCGCCTTCCCGGCCAAGGAGCGAGCGGATGGACTGAGTGGCGAACCCGGAGCGGGCGAGCCATATCCCATAGGCCGCCGTGAAATTAGCAGCCATCGGCACCGAGCGGCCGCCGACGCTGATCGATTCGTCGCGATAGGGGTCTTTGGTCAGTAACCGGACTTGGCGGCTCACCAATACCTCGTTCAACGTGGTGCCGTCGAATACCAGGGCACCCGTTATCGACGCATACTCGGGCTCGCGCCAGGGTATGTCATCCGCACTGGTCAGGGGCGGCGATGCCTCGACAAAATCAGAGCCAAAGCCATCGCGGGTATAGATATCGCGCAGTCCTTTGAAGCGCAGACCCTCAGCCGGCATGATTTCCGCGGGAGCCCAGGTATTGCCGCCCAAACGCGCATCCATTTGCGGCCGAAAGATTGTCCACCCAGCCAGCGTCGTTTGTGTCCAGGGATCGCCACGCAGAGGCAGAACATCGAATAAATGCGTCACCGTATGTTGCACCGAGAAATTGTAAAAGTCGGTGACCTGTATCTGCCGCAAATCGAAGGGACGATCAGACGGCTGGCGCTCTGTGAAGAACAAGTAGGCGTAGGCGTAACGAGCAGATTGCAGAAATGCATCCAACGTGGGCTCGTCCAGTGCTTTGCCGCGCCGCGCGCGTTCGGACTTGATGGCCTTCTCCAACCAGAGCTCCGATAACGCCGCGAAGCGTTGCTCATTGCTGAGCCCCGGGGAGTGGGCTAATGACTCGGAGCAGGCGACGAAATCGCGTTTGCAGCTATCACGGTTGAAGGCAACGACGTTAAGCGTCTGCAGGGTGCGATCGCTTAATCGATTGGCGCCGATGATGTCGACCCGTCGTTCGTTGACATAGTCATGCGAGCCCAAACGGCTTACATTCACCACCGCGCAGGCGCTTAACGTGGCAAGCGCACACAGGGCGACGCCCCGCATCCACCTCGGTTTCAAGCTGCTTTTGAGCGCGTCGGCATGAATGAGACTCATAATATACAGATACCGCAATATTGGATCGAGGAGCAATCAATCTTGAACGCGAAGATCATGCCGGTGCCCGGACCTGAGTATAGGAATCATAAACCCCCTACCCCGAACACTACCCCCACACGAATTGACTCTGCAATGGCATTCTAGGGGGAACTCCTGAATTGAATTTCAGGGTGGCTTCAGGGTGACGGCATTCGTCTTAGTCAAACCCATCCCCTCCGCTACACAGGCGGGCCACGCGCCAATCGGTTGACCGGTCGCTCGCGGCTTATGCCTAAGTGGTCCAGAATCTTATTGATGACCGCCGGATTCTCAAT
>JAYVYN010000155.1:0-7292 GCA_043784265.1 Gammaproteobacteria bacterium
TGCAGATTGTAGACGCGGGCGGTCAGTGAGAGTTCCGCCCGACCGATGTTTTCCGTGCCGCTGCTCTCGCTCGCGGCAATTTTGCTGATGAAATAGTCGCGCACCGACATGTCAATCGAGACGCGGTCGCCGAAAATAATACGCATCGCCAGCAAGGCCTGAGGCGTCATGCCATAGTGGAAGTCACGCTGGCCCTCGCCTAGCACTCCCGCCCGGGCAATGCCGGAGCCGTGGATCACGCCGCCGCCGCCATAGCCCGCACCGAGCAATTCCGTGCTCTGGAGGGCCACCGATCGCGATATCCACCATTGGGACGTAGTGCCGACGGCCAGACCGGTGTTCGACACGCGAAAGATTTGCGGGGCGAAGTAATCGTAGGTGCCGTACAGGCCCCAGATGCCCCGGAAGTTCGGGCCGGCTTCGTAGTCAGTACCGACCAGCAAGCCGCGGCTGAAGATGGCCTCGAACGTATTGCTGCTGGAAGCCAACAGTTCAAAATTGAAATAATCGAACGGCCGCGTATATTCATAGTCGGCCTTTCCGGGAAGACCATAAGTCATGGTGAACGTAGCGCTGCCTTCATGGCGCTTCGGCGTCTGGTACGTGGGCGGTGCGCTCGGATCGGCATTGACGTTGACGTTCGACGAGTAGTGGCTGTTCAGACTTGCGCCGAAGTCGAAGCGTGTGTAGACGGCCGGACTGTAGCTTGGGAAAACGCCGCCGAAGCGCTTACCGAAGGCCATGCGATTCAGACCCATCGTCGGCGATATCACCGCAGCGCCGAATTCGCGCCAGAATCCGGGTTCGCCGCTGGCGCCGCTCTCGAGCAGCAGGCTTGCCATCCGAAACAGGGGCTCGCCGAAGAACAGGCCGCCGAGGCCGGTTGCCACCTGATCGTTAATCGACGGAATCGTATTTTCACCGGCGTATTCCCACAAGAGGCTGCCGCCCATTGTATACATCGAGGACTCCCAGAAACCGACCCCGGCTGAACGCGCGAAACCTTGGTAGATCGTTCCCTGGTACGGGTGCAGGAACTGATTTGTCGCGAATTTGTCGTTGTCGACGACCCAACGTTTGTGACGGTTGTCCTCGAAGTTCGAAATCATCGACGGGTAAGTGGCCCGGTCGATGGTGTAATGGTTGAAGCGATTCAGCAAGACTTCCTCGCCAAAGATTTCGTAGGCCGGAACAGAAAAGCTCCGCCCGTTGCCCTCGCCCCAGTGCAGCACTGGGGCCGGTTCCCTTGCGGCGAACGCCGTGGGCGCCGCCTGCTGTGCCGGGGTGTCAAGATTGGGCGCATCCTGTGCGGGTGCCGGACGCGCAATCGCAACGACGAGCATAGCCACAGTCAGCGTGAGAAGGGTTGGCGCCGTTGTCAAACGGACATCGATATTCAGAGCCGTCCCATCAATAACAAAATCAGAAGCACGATCATCACCAAACCCAAGCCGCCGCTGGGGTAATAACCCCAGTTTTGACTATGCGGCCAAGTTGGGATTGCGCCAATCAACATTAGGACCACGACGATTAAAATTATCATACCCAAGCTCATAGTCATCTCCTCAACAACCTGATGCATTGCAACTTCAAGCTTCAGTTTCTGCGCATGCGCCGTGTTGTTCGGTGCGCTGCCGAACACAAGAAGGCTTCAATAGGACCCGAGGGGCGCGGTCGATCACTAGCTCGATCCTCTCGCCAGGGGGTCGCGAAGAGCGCAATTGCTGTGGTGCGAGTTTCACGAGTTGCTGCTTTTGCGTGGCGATCGCCAACGCTTTTCTCACCCGCGAATCCGAGAGTGCCCGCGAGCCGTCCGACGACAAACCACTTAAAGCCGACAGGGGCGTCATAGAGCGGGCGGTTGATATTCCTTGCCACTCGACTAATCAAGGCGCTGCTGACAACAGTTTTTCTGGCCGCCGCGAGAGTAGACCACTTCGAGGAGGGGTCCATGCGAATGCCATCGCACGCTACTGCGCCTAGGAACACAAGCCTCCTACCGCAAATACTCAATCGCCGGAATTACTCACGCAACGGGAATCTAAATGCCGATCCTAAGGATCGGGTTTGCCAGTTGGCTACTTGCGGGCCCTGCATTAAGGCGGCACACGGCGGCTACACACCCTCCTTCGGCCATTTTCTTGGGTCGTGACCAATACTGAACCGAGATTTCCCAACAGCGATTTAAGCTTGCTCGCAAACACCGTCAAATGTTTGTTGTTCAGCTGATACAGCGTGGCAAGGTGCCGCACGCAACCCATCGCCCAGGCCTCTGTATTTGAATAGCTGGAATCGCGAGCCGAGACCCACTCGCGAACCGATGCTGGTATTTCTTAAAACAACTTAAACGCGCTAGACGCATTAAACGCGGCGCCCGGCTTTTGGCCGTGCATAAGCTTCCGCGCCGCTTATCTGATCGCAGACATAGGTCACAAATTTCTGATCGGATGCCATGATTCGCAATTTAACGCTTTACAGGGAATCTTCGCCAGACTATCTTGCATTGTTATCGGTCATAAAGGACGTCCCTGTGGGCAGTTGTTTGAGTGGTAAGTTTAGCTGCGCGACGCGCGGCCTCCGCTAAAGCTCGATAACGCTTCAGGCACGCCTAGAGCGCGCTCCTGCCGACTGCGGCAGACGATCTATAAAACGCTAGCGCTTGAGTTGCGCTTAAGTTGCTCGCTTAAGACTTAAAATTGCCGATGGTCAATTTACTCAAGAATATTGCGGGACGTCTGCGGGTCAAACAATTGGGCCCTGGACTCATCACGGGTGCGGCGGATGATGATCCCAGCGGCATCGCCACCTATTCGCAAGCCGGCGCGCAGTTTGGATTCAATATGCTGTGGACGGTGTTGTTCACGTATCCACTGATGGTCGGCATTCAAATGATCAGCGCCCGCTTAGGCTGCATCACCGGGCGCGGACTTGCGGCTAATATAAAATCCGCCTTCCCTCGCTCGGTGCTCTATGGCATTGTCGGATTATTGTTGGTCGCCAACACCATCAATATAGCCGTAGATATTGCCGCCATGGGCGAGGCACTCCGACTACTACTGGGTGGATCGGCGCACTTATACTCGGTAGGGTTTGGCGTCGCATGCCTCACTTTACAAGTGCTATTACGTTACGAAACATATGTTCGCTACCTGAAGTGGCTAACCCTTGCCCTGCTCTCTTATGTGGCGGTGGTATTTACCGTCCATGTGCCCTGGGGCGAAGTGATCCGCGAAACTGTTTTACCGAAATTCAACCTGAATCACGACACCATTACCATAATTGTAGCGGTGTTTGGCACCACTATCAGCCCCTATCTCTTCTTCTGGCAGGCAGCCCAAGAAATGGAGGACTTACGGGCTTACGCCAATAAACACCCAGCACAATTACTTCCCCATGCCGAGGATGTTGCACGTCAACACCTACGGCGAATTCGCTGGGATACCTATCTTGGAATGGGATTTTCCAATTTGATCGCGTTCTTTATTATCTTAAGCACCGCCGCGACCTTGCATGTCGCCGGAGTCGTCAATATTCAGACTTCGGGCCAAGCGGCTGAAGCATTAAGACCTTTAGGCGGTCAGGCGACTTTTTTGCTATTTAGCTTAGGCATTATCGGCACCGGAATGCTGGCCGTACCGGTACTCGCTGGATCAGCCGCGTACGCGGTAGCCGAAAGTTTCGAATGGCGCTCAGGGCTCGACATGAAACTCCACGAAGCCATCGAGTTCTACGGCATCATCGCCATCGCCACCCTAGGCGGAGTGGTCCTTAATTTCACGCATCTCGATCCTATGCGAGCGCTACTCTGGAGCGCTGAAATAAACGGCGTCATCGCGGTACCCATAATGGCCATTATGATGTTGCTTGCCTCGCGCGAGGACATCATGGGTAAGTTTGTGATACGACCTAAGTTACGCACTCTGGGGTGGGCTGCAACCGTCGTGATGGCTATCACTGTAGTTGCCATGTTTGTCATTTAAACCGCGCGAAGCCCGGCGCGAAGTGCTTTACACATTCATCGAAAAAAGGCTCGAGCTAACGCTGCCTGCACCACCACCAGCTGAGCACTTTGTTCGCGTGAACGCAAAATCGATAAGACTCCGTATACCCGCCCCAACCATAGGCAATAAAACAGGGTCGATTTTATAAACTCAAACACATACAGCGTTTGCCAAGACAGACCGGGCGCATAAATTGTGCCATGCACAGAGAAAATGGCATGGCGTAATCCAAAAACCAGGACGAAATAGCCACTAGCTAATAGCGGTAACCGCCACAATTGATGATAGAACCAAGGTCGCCAGGATTCGAGCGGGATTTCCAAATAGCGCGAGGACCGCAATTCAAATACTAACCAAGTCACCAGAATGAGGGTCGGGATTATAATTAAGGTTATCGGCTGCCAGCGCGGAATGGCGTGGTCGTGAATGTAGGCGGCGTTCTCAATGATCGAGACCTGCATCGCTAGGGTCGCCCACAGCGCGGTTAACGGCACCAAGGGCAATCGACTCCAAGACGAACTAGGATCGGATTTAGGTAATGTCAGTTAAGTCCAGTTTACCGTGTGCTGGGCATGCGGCGAGCGGCCTGGGGCAAGCGGGACAAACTCCATGTGAGGCCGAGCAAGAGTCCGAGTTTTCGTTTCGGATATTGCCAACTAGCAAAACCCCATTAAGTAACCTTGACGCGCATCCAAACCAGCGCGGCGACGCCCACAATAGCGAGGCTCGCGAGATAGGTCACCATTCCAAAGACCCAATCCTCTTTAGTCGCCGTAGGTGCTGTAAATTGATCTGCTGCCGCACGCGCAAGCTCCTGTCGCGCAGGACTGCGCCACTTGGCATAGGGCGACTCTGTCATCACCCCTAGCGCTGCCCTAACCACACCCAACCAATTAGTAGAGTCATTGATTTTGCGCGCGACCGAGGCGCGAAATTTATACGCAAACCACTGACGGGGCATGATGAGCACCGACAACAGAGCGAAGGCTCCGAAAACAGGATCACGCAAATACAGCGCTACGGCAACCAAACCTAGTACGCTGCTGATTTGCAGCATGAACCTTGCCACCCCTTCAGGGCGCGATAAGGTTTCAAATACGCGGCCGCCGTCCAAAGGAACAACGGGTATTATGTTCAAGGCGTTGATGCCTAGAAAGCCAATCGCTGCGCCGTAGACCGCGGGATTCCTATCATGCTCGTACAGCAACAATAGCAATAAGCCGATAACTAGCCCCGGCACGGGGCCCGCGAGAAGGATCACGGTACGCTCGCGAATGCTGGGATTTATCGCCCTACCGATGGTCAACGCGCCCAGAAGCGGCACGAAGAAAATATGCACGGCGGCGTGACCTACCCTACGCATGGCCAAGGCATGGCCCCCCTCATGCAATAAAATCACCGTGAAAATAATAAGTGCTACTTTGATGTCCCACCATACCGCCATTGCGGTCACCGATATAACGGCCGTCGCTGCCATCAATATCAGTAGCGGCCAAGGAATCCCCGGTGCCGCTCGAGGCGCGCGCGCGATGCGCTCCACTGCTTGATAATCCGCTTCAATTCGCTGGCGTCGATTGACATCGGTCACCTCACCGAGTGGCGCGAGCAACACGCCTTTAGTACCAAAAGATTTAATGGACTGATCAATCAACCCTATAGCGCCTTTAAGGGTTACGCGATCGAGCATCGGATCCTCGGACTCAACGCTCCAGTGCCGGTCTCGGTAATACAGGCGTAGAGCCGAGTAAGTCCTTGTCATCACGGCAGCGATTTGCCTTAAGGTGGGTGGAAATGCTGATTTCTCGCCAATCACCGCTTGCACTCGTTGTTGGTGACGTTTGAACAAATCCGCCGCGCTGGCGGTACGGCACTCCGATAAACTCAAGGGCAGCGCCTCGTACACCGAGCTCCCCATATCGCCCGTGATCAGCATGCGTCCATCTCTCAAACGCGTGACCCACTGAATATTGACGGACGCGCCGTACTCTGGAGCCGCGCGCCTTGAGACATGCGCCTCAATCGGTTCACTGGCGTGGAGAAAAACGCGACTGTGTTCGGATCTATCGTAATATGTCAAAAAAGGTCGATGAACGACGTACCCAATAGGTCGCATACCGAGTTCTTCCAGCGTCCAATCCAAGGTCCCCAAAAGTATGCGTTGCTCTTCCGGTACCTGATCGTCGGCGCAGGGGGCTACCGTGACCTCTTGAATAGCAGAAGTCAGGTAAATACGCGCGCCCAGCACATAACGCAGTCCGCGCAGTATTAGAAATACGAATACCAACCAAACGATGAGGCTATAGTCCTTCACCTCTTATATATTACGGACTCGACACCGTCACGCCAACCCGACAGATGCCAGCACATCAGTGGACCGCCGATTGCCGGTTTTTCTGTCCGTATGGCATTTGACACAGGGGCCAGGGCTGTAGTACTTCTACCCGCTAACTCAATTAATTGGGGGCACACCTGTGGCTTACGATCCAGGAGCGATTACCGGAATACCCACGGAAAACGTAGGTTCGCTACCGCGGCCGATGAAATTGCAAGAAGCCTATGCGGCCTATGATGCTGGGAAGATCAAAATGGAGCAGTTAGAAGTCGAACAAGAAATTGCCGTGCGCGATTCGATTAAGCGCTTTGAGGCCACCGGGTCGCCTATTATTTCTGATGGCGAGCAGCGCTGGTCCAGTTTTGCTACTTACCCGCTCACCGACACCCTGGCGGGTACCGGGCTTGCCGACAAGCTTGCGGGGGATGGCCAATACTTTGCGATCTTTGCCGATGGCCACAAGCGCCAGCTTCCTCGCCTTACGGGCGGCCCGTTCAAGTACAAGGCCTATGCCGCCGATTCTTTGCGCAAGGCAATCAAACTAGCCACCAAACCGATGAAGCAAGCCGTTATTGCTCCTTCTATGATCGTGCTTTTATACCCTCTGGATACAAAATTACCGGGTTATTCACTGGAGCAATTCGAGACCGATATTTGCAACGAATGTGAAAAGGACATCCGCCAGGCTTTCGCGGCGGGAGCGTCCCGGGTATCCATCGATTTCACCGAGGGGCGGTTGAGTTGCCGAGCCGACTCGCGCAATCCTTGGACGGGGCGCAGGATGTCTCGGCATTTTATTGAGCTTAACAATCGGGTTCTGAATCGTTTCAGCGCTGAAGAGCGCAAGAACATTGGGATTCATACCTGCCCGGGCGGAGACTGCGATTCTGTGCACAGTGCGGATGTACCTTACAATGATCTGCTGCCCAGCATGTTTAAGATAAATGCCGGATATTTTT
>JAYVYN010000156.1:0-6691 GCA_043784265.1 Gammaproteobacteria bacterium
GGTAGGATTCGAACCTACGAAGGCATAAGCCAGCAGATTTACAGTCTGCCCCCGTTGGCCGCTTGGGTACCCCTCCTCAAAATGAGCCGCGTATTTTGCTGTGCGCGTCACAAACTGTCAATGTCAACCCGGGTCTAATTTTGAAGTCTTTGGTCCTGGCAACTTAAGGTTGTTTGCAACAGGAATCTACCTAAGCTCCACAAAATCAAATCAAACTGGTTTTATATACAGTATAAGGCAACTGTCCGCAGGGGGCGATAGACACGATAAATGACCAACTTTGAGCTCACTCCGTGGGCGAAGCGCATCCGAGTTCACGCTTTTAACAATTGATTGTGCACGCAACATTGTTAACTAGTACAAAGGAATATGCAGTTTATACGCCAGGATACCCCCCGTAGACCACCAAAGCGGGTCCGGACGTTAGCGTCCGCGCTGATATTTGCTTTGAGCTTGATTTCCGGCCTAGGAAGCAATTTAACTTTCGCACGCAGCGAATTGCCGATGCATTTTTCCAACCTCGGCACCGATGATGGCCTTTCTCAAGGGACGGTCAATGCGATTCTGCAAGACGATCAAGGGTTCATTTGGCTGGCAACCGAAGATGGCCTTGATCGTTACGATGGGACGTCGATAACCCCAATATCAGATCAATATCCCTTCAGAGGGGCTTTGCCGCGCAACGTGGTCACCTCAGTCGTGAAAGACCGCTTCGGCACTATGTGGATAGGAACTGACGGCGGTGGACTCAGCTCTCATAATACTCTCACAGGTAAAATCACCACGCATGTTGAAGTGCGCGGCAAATCCGCAGCAAGTCTCAACGAGCATATTCGCGCAATTTATATTGACCGAGTAGATAGGGTCTGGGTTGCCACAGCCGACGCCGGGCTATTGGTAATCGATCAAACACACGGCATCGTGCACCGACTGCGTCATGACAGTCACGATGACAACTCGCTTAGCGACGACTCCATCTTCGCCGTCACTGAGGACGAACGCGGTGACATGTGGATTGGGACAGCCTTAGGACTAGACCACCTGGATCCACAAACCAATATTATCAATCGTCATACAACGCGCACCAATGCAAATATTCCCAGTGCCCCGGAGGGCGACCAAGTCAATGCCTTACTCGAGGATTCAGCAGGCGTGCTATGGGTGGGAACAAGTAACGGATTGTTACGGCTCGACCCGCGAGTCGTCAGTCGAATCAAATATCACCATCGCGACAATGACGACTCAACCCTACCTTCCGATTCGGTTACCTCACTATTAGAAGACCAGTCACACCGCATTTGGATTGCAACCTCCGCTGGACTTGCGCTGTGGAATAAAACATTTGACCGTTTCAGCACCTACCGTCACAACGCCAGTGATCCGAGCAGTCTACCGGCCGACGAACTGCACTCGCTATACCAAGATCGTGGCGGCATTCTTTGGGTGGGTACCGAGTCTAATGGTTTGGGACGATGGAATCCTCGCTCGTGGTCATTCGGACACCACCAATTTAAATCTCTGACCGAACACGGTAGTGCTGAGATTAGTTCGTTTACGGAAGATCACCACGGTACGCTGTGGGTTGGAACGCTAAGCGAGGGTTTGCGTGCAGTCGATGAAAAAACTGGCGATATAAAAGTCTATCAACACATTGAAGGTGATCCAAAATCGATGATGACCAACCGTGTGAACTCAGTCGTCTGCGCTCACGACGGCTCTATTTGGCTCAGTAGTCGCGCTGGCCTCAGTCGCTTGGATCCGCGAACCGGCCAGTTTGAACACTATCGCGCGGATCCGAGCGTCAGCGTCAATAACGTTAGCGCTGCAAACAATGTTATCCAAGTATTCGAGGATTCTAAGGAACGAGTTTGGGCTGCAATTGACGGTGCTGGGCTGGCCCGTTTCGACCCCGCAAACAAAACATTCAAAATTTACCGTAATGACCCAGCAAATGCCGAGAGCCTACCGGATAACCATGTGCATGCAATTGCGGAGGATCCCAGCGGCAAACTTTGGCTTGGCACCAACGACGGTGCACTTGCGTTATTTGATCCAGACGCTGAGACTTTCCATCCATTCATACACGATATTACCAATCCTCGCAGCCTCAGCGATGCAGCGATAGACGCTATTCATGTGGATTCACGTGGCACTGTCTGGGTGGGCACTCTGGGCGGTGGCCTTACTCAAGTCATCGGTGACGTGCGCCATCTTGAAGCGATACGGTTTCGCAGCTACGGACAAAATGAGGGCCTTGAAAATTCGACGGTCTATGGCATCGAATCAGACGCTAACGGTTCAATCTGGGTAAGCACCAATCGCGGACTAGCACGCTTCGATCAAACCCTTAAACGCTTCCGGTCTTTTCATCACAGCCAAGGCTTACAAGGCGAGGAATTCAATGAGGGTGCGGCGTATCGCCTGCGAAACGGTCAACTATTGTTCGGTGGACCGAATGGCTACAACGCTTTTTATCCAGAAAAAATTCAATTAAATCCACACGCTCCACAACTCGCGTTAATCGGATATTTAAAACTAAACACACGAGTTGCCACCGAACTTCCCGTTGAGCGCCTTAAGCAAGTTGAGCTAGGATATCGCGACTCAGTGGTATCGTTTCAATTTGCAGCGCTTGACTACGCATCACCCGAAAGAAATCGATACTCGTACATGCTAGAAGGTTTTGATAAAGCCTGGGTGGATGGTGGTAACAAGGGCGTGGCGACCTATACCAATCTGGATGGCGGTAAGTACGTATTCAAAGTTCGTGCCGCCAACGATGACGGCGAGTGGAGCCAAACAGGAATCACTTTGCCGGTTAGCGTCGAGTCGCCGCCGTGGGCAACGCGGCTGGCAAAAACGATTTACGGAATATTACTATTATTATTGGTAATAGCCATACAACGTTTCCACCGCGCAAAAATACGCCGTGAGACGCAGTACGGGCATCGGCTGGAAATCGAAGTTCAGACCCGTACCGCAGCGCTGAACGCAGCCAATCAACAACTGAAACAGACTAGCGTGACCGATCCACTTACGGGCCTCGGCAATCGTCGCTACCTTGCTGAAATGATCACTGCGCATATGAAATCTGAATCGCCTGAAAATCCTAAACGACTTGCACTGATGGTACTCGACCTCGACCGTTTCAAGCCTATCAATGATTCCTACGGACATGAGGCCGGGGATCGCGTTATCGTCCAGGCTGCAGAAATACTGCGCGGCTGTTGCCGCAATTCAGACTACCTTGCCCGATGGGGTGGCGATGAATTTGTAATCGTCTATCTCGATACCAATCAAGAACAGGCAACAATCTTAGCCGAACAAATCCGCTCACGAGTCGCAAAACAGATTTTCCGATTAATGGACGGTAAAGCCGTGCGTAGTAGCTGCTCGATCGGGTTCTGCTGCTACCCGTTTATATCCAATGCACCCCAGCTTCTGACTTGGGAACAGACTCTTGCGATAGCCGACGCCGGTGTCAATCTGGCAAAGACGCAACGCAATCAATGGGTCAGCATTACGAATACCAACTCACTCGTCGACCTTGCAACCTCGCCAGATTTCGCTGCTAGGCTAGTAGGGTCGATAAACCTCGCCCCTACCGAACTTGAACGCAATGGCCAGATCGCCATCCATCGCCCCATCTTTCAACCAGAAGACACCGGCGCGCATTTGCGAGTCACTGGGCGACGCAACCACGATTGAAGCCGCGCGGCGCCTTAGCGGCACCTAAGCGTGTCGCACCCGGCGTTCATCGCGCTCCAATGCCAGTGATTGCAGGAACCCCATGACTACTCATCAACATTTGCAAGGCCGGTAAATCCACTTCAGTTACATGGCGCCACTGCGTGAGTTCACCGTTGAGTTCACTATGCAAGTATTCGTACACCTTACGCTGCGATTCGGTGGGACCAAAATCCTCCGAGTCGAGCGTTGCTGCGAATGTATCGTACTGCTCGTTTAGCATGTTGGGATAGCGAAGGTTATCCTCCGAAGCTGCCATTTTCACTTGCACTAAGCGCGCCTCGATCGGCTGTAACTTGGTATTAAGCTCGGTCGCCGCCTCAATCACCGGTTTAGCCACCGCATTGCCTATACTCCACTTCTTAATCGTCTCCAGGCGCGCCCGCGTCTCGCGAATCCCATTCACGGCCTTGTGCAAAGCATCGATATCCGCCCAGGTCTGCATCGACAGACCCGCAAGCTCATTGATAGCGCTGTCCGCAACCTGCCCCTTAAGTCGCGGATCCAACAAAACCTCAAGCGGCGCGGACTGACTCGTGCCGCGCACGGTCAGGCGAATCTGATAATGACCCGGCGAAACCAGCGGTCCACGAGGTCCATCGTCGCTATAGAATGCACCGGGTATTTTCTCGGGATCCGTGCCGCGCAGATCCCAGGCGAAGCGGTTCGCACCGGCGGCGCTCGGAATTACATCGGCGGGTTTCTCGCGGTCCGTCCATTCTTCGGGTTGCTCGAAGCTGTCAGTGGGTCCGTGATTCGATAGGCGACGAATTAACTTACCATCGGTGGTCAAAACTTCAAGAGTGATCTCCTCCTTATCAGCCGGCTTGCTCTTAAGATAGTAGTCGATGACCGCACCCGCCGGCGGATTGTCGCCAACCGGCAAGCGCCGCTCAACCTGGCTAGGATAATGCAATTTCAGCGCATTTGCAGGCTGAAATAGGTGAAATTCAGCGGCAGGAATGCCCTCGGCCGCCTGCCGTAGCGGCGACAAGTCGTCGAGAATCCAGAACGAACGACCGTGAGTGGCGACCACCAGATCATTATCCTTAACAACCAGATCATGTACCGGAGTAGTCGGCAGATTAAGCTGTAAAGCATGCCAGTGTGCGCCGTCGTCGGCCGAGAAATAAACGCCCAGCTCCGTTCCCGCGTACAGCAATCCTTTGCGCATGGGATCTTCCCGCACAGCGCGCACATAGGCCCCGTCCGGTATGCCCGTCACGATTCGCGTCCAGGTCTTGCCAAAATCATGAGTACGATAAATCAACGGTTTCAAATCATCGAGCTTGTGACGGTCAATGGCCGCATAAGCGGTCGCCGCATCATGTGGCGACGCATCGATGAGACTAACCAAGCTCCAAATCGGCAAATCCTTCGGCGTAACATTAGTCCAGCTCTGGCCATCGTTGCGGGTCAAGTGAATCAGGCCATCATCGGTACCCGCCCACAACAAACCTTTTTCGCGTGGCGATTCGGCGAGAGCAAACACTGTGTCGTAGTACTCTACGCTGGTGATGTCGAGCGTAATTGGACCACCGGATGGTTGCTGTTTGCTCTTGTCGTTACGCGTCAAATCCGGACTGATCACCTTCCAGCTCTGCCCCTGATCGGCGCTACGCATCACGAATTGTGCGGCCGTGTACAGAGTATTCGAATCATGCAAGGAAACAAACAGCGGCTCCGTCCATTGCAATCGGAATTGCAAGTTAGCCGCGCCGTTGCCTGACACATCGAGCGGATAGACCGATACGTCGCGGAAATTGTTGGTGTGGAGATCGTATCTGGTCATCTGGCCGCTATCGGAGTTGGCGTAAATAATATCGGGATTTTTCGGATCAGGTGCAATGTACCCACTTTCGCCACCCCCGACTTGGAACCAGTCTTGGCGACCAATGACCCCCTCATCGTTGCGGCTAGCAATAGCGATGGTCGAGTTGTCCTGCTGTGCGCCGTACACGCGATAGGGCCAGCGGTTGTCCACCGAGACATGATAAAACTGTGCGGTGGGTTGATTGTAAGGCGCGGTCCATGTCTTACCCGCATCTACAGAAATGCTGGCGCCGCCATCGTTGCCATTAATCATGTGCCGCGGATCTTTCGGATCGATCCACAGCGCATGGTGATCGCCGTGCCGAGCGGGCATTAGCTCAAAGGATTTGCCGCCGTTGGTGGAGCGGAACGCACCCGTATTTAAAATATAGACAATGTCCGGCGAAACTGGGTCAGCAAACACATGACTGTAGTACCACGCGCGCTGCCGAAATCGGTGGTCATCATTGACACGAGTCCAATTGTCCCCAGCATCGTCTGAGCGGAATAGCCCGCCTTCCGAGGCCTCGATCATCGCAAACACGCGACCCACACCACCGCCTGCCACCGAGACGCCGATACGCCCCAGAATTCCAACCGGCAACCCATGCCCTTCGAGTTGCTTCCACGTAAGTCCGGCATCGAGGGATTTATAGAGTCCCGATCCTGGTCCGCCGCTTGAGAAATTCCAAGGCTGGCGACGCATCTGCCACAGCGACGCATAGACGATGTTGGCATTATTCGGATCAAATACTACGTCGATCGCACCGGTATCCCGATCCTTGTACAAAACCCTAGTCCAACTATGTCCGCCATCAGCTGTTCGAAATATGCCGCGCTCTTCATTAGGCCCGAAGGCATGGCCTAGGGCCGCGACCAAAACGATGTTCGGGTTTTGCGGATGCACGATCAGTGCACCGATATGCCGCGAATCGTGCAGACCAATATTTTTCCAGGTGTGGCCCGCGTCGACCGACTTATAAACACCGTCACCATAAGTAATGTTGCCGCGCGGACACGCCTCGCCGGTGCCGACGTACAGCACATTGTGATCGGAGTCGGCCACCGCAATAGCACCGACGGAGGCAATTTTTTGGTTGTCAAATATCGGCTGCCATGAAGTACCGACGTC
>JAYVYN010000157.1:0-5287 GCA_043784265.1 Gammaproteobacteria bacterium
GCGTGCCGACCGGCATCGGTCGCGTTAAAACCAGGGTACGCGGAAAATCCACCCTTATAGGTCGAGGCGAAGTCACCCTGATCGATCTCATAAGTCTCTTTGCGATATTCGACCCCAAAGGCGACGTTCAACGGAGCGGGTAGTCCGACGCTAAAGTCTCGATCGAAGTCCCAGGTTGTGGTCCATTGACTGGTAATCCAATTGCCGTCATGCGCGGTCACAGGCGTCGAACCCGTTTCGGCGTAAAGCGCGGGATTGCCGGAATTGCGAGTATTGACCGCGATGTAGTCACGGCCATAGGTGCTGGACAGGTCGCTGTGCCAACCGATCATATTCCACTTCATCCCGATGGTGGCGGCTGCATCGTTTTCATCGATGGCCTCACTTGGCACGAAGCCGTAGGGCCAAATCGTTGGCAGCTTGGTCGGCAGGCGGTAAAACTCTGCGGCCTCTGCAATCTTTCTACCGTACGTCAGAAACGCGTAAAATTTTGTTTCTGCGTCGAAGTCATGACCTCCGTTTAACGAAACGAGATCCAAATGCTGCACTGGATCGCCCCACACATGGCTTAAGTAAGGATATCCCGGAACATTGCGCATGCTCGGATTATCGATCAGCGTTGCGGGGTCGAGAGCACGCGGGTCGGGGCCACTACGATCCGTGTGCTCGTGATAGCGCGATTCAGCAGTGAGGTTGGCATAAGAGTTCGGTCCCGGCGCGAAACCAACGGATGCGAAGATATCGGGCGTTTGGCCATCGCCCGCATAGTATTTTCCATATGACACGCCTGCGTCGATACCGTGGTCCTGCTTCTTGAGAATCACGTTGACCACGCCCGCGATGGCATCAGTGCCGTACTGCGCGGCCGCGCCATCAGTGAGTACCTCAATATGATCGATCGCCGCGGCCGGAATGAATCCCAAGTCCGCCGCGGCGCCGCCTTGAAAGGGCCCATTGCCGCTGTCAATGGAAAGGTTCGCCGTAGTGTGCCGGCGTTTGCCATTGATCAGCACCAAAGTATTGTTCGGACTCAACCCTCGCAGCGACGCCGATACAGTTAGCGATTGAGTATCCCCACCCACTGACTGGATGGTGAGCGCGGGAACATTTTGCGACAGCGCTTGTAGCAGGTCGGGTTGGGCTGTGCGCTGCAACGTAGCGGAATCAATCACCTGAATCGGCGCGGCGCTGTCCTCCGCGCGTAGCCCTTCGGCACGGCGCGTGCCAGTCACAACGATCTGGTCAAGTGAGGTGACAACCGGCATGTCTGCAGCGGGGGCTAGGGCGCTAATCAAGCACGCGATACCAATAGAACTCGAGCGATATCTGCTGATCATGGAAGCTTACCCCCCTTCAATGCATTTCTCTTATATAAGCAAGTATATCTAACGTCGTTCACTTAGCAAGGTCAGATATCCACGTAGAGCGCCCTGTATATACGACAGAACCAATTTCCCTGAGGCTCACTGAAGTAGCGTCCATAGTGGATTGAAACCCCCGATTGATGAAGGCGCGAGCTGAGCCACCGTCTTCCTGTCGGGACGTGGAACGACGTTGGGGGTAGAACGCGCATCTGATGAGATCTGGACGCAATATGGACGTCCGACCCGGCGAGGCATATGTCATGGAATTCGTTGTTCGCAATGAAGCGCGGTTTGCCAGTCCAATGCAAGCGCTAAGCCTGCGGCGTCCTTGCTATCGGTCGAGTTGGTGTAAATCGGAGCGCAACAAACTGTCCGGGAAGCCAGTCTTGGCAAGGGCGGACTTATCCAATCGCTTACTCTTAAATCGCTTATTGGTGGAACCGCCAGTCTGTTTTCGGCGCGCCGGACCGTTATTGACCGGCCGCCAGCACCCGGAATGGAACGATCTCCCTTAACCGCAAAGGGACCTCGCTAAAAATTGTAGCGCAGGCTTAGACCGTACGTGCGTGGCCTTGCGACGTAGCGGTCCCGAGCGAAATTGGGATACGCCTGTGTGTTCTGGCCGCCGGAGTAGCACACGCAGTCCGTAAAATTGTTGACAAATACGTCGTAAGTCAGTGGACCACCCGGGGCTAGGGTCGCTCGCGCGTTGCCCGAGAAGCTTGCAGGGATGGTCCAGTTGAAAGGCGTGGTCGTTGAAATATTTGCAGTCGTCGAGCTGCGGTATGCACCATCCACGTGTAAGGTCAGGGACCCGGGAACAGAAGCCATCACAGAAATCGGTAAAGAGTGATCCAGGGAAAGGGAAATCGTATTTTGTGGCACGCCCGGCAATTTTGCCCCCGCCACAATGGGTCCGTTGAACAAAACCGCCGTCTGACCGTTGCCGCCGAGCGAAGGAATTGTCGCGTATGCCGGATAGTCCGACAACTGGAATGTCTGCGTCACTTTCGCATCGGTGTAGCCGTAGCCAAATGTTGCTGTCGTATTTCGAGTCAATGAACCACGCAGCTCGACTTCGATGCCTTGGGACCGTGCCCCTTTGCCGTTATACGTGGCAGGAAAGTAACTGAAGTTCTCGCCATCAAATTGAAAATTGGTGAGATTAATCCGATAGACGTCTGCAGAGTATTGGAATCTCCGATCGAGCATGGATCCCTTGATTCCCACTTCATAGTTTTTGGCGAGATCTGGCGCATACGTCTGATAGACTGGTAATGCCGCGAATGCGCCATACAGTGGTAGTGCGTTCGCTCCGCCACGCCGAAAGCCTTCCGAATACGTCGCATAAACCTTCAAGGTCGATGAGAGATCGTAAGAAGTATTGATTTTCTTGATGACTCTGGACGCTATCGAAGACGAGGACGAGCGACTTAGCCCAGTTGGATCAATTAGATCGGCGGCGCAGATCGCCCCACAGAGTAGGAGACTACTTGTTGACGTGGTGTCGAAGGTCTGACGGAATAAGCGCGCGCCAGCAGTGACCTGCCAATCGTGAGTTATGTGCCACGTAAGCTCTCCGAATCCTGCTAAATCGTGAAACAACGAGTTACGAATATAGTGCCACGTTTCATCACGTGACGTAGACGGGTTCGTCTGGCCGATGTAGGTGAGGTAATCCTGTACACCTGGCATGAATTGCTGAAATTGCACCGCACCCACCTGTCTCTCATAAAACGCCCCTACGACGTAATCGAAGCGATTTTTGCCGCTTGATACCAGCCGGATCTCCTGAATAAAGGCATGATCATTCGCCCCCACTTCGTGGATAGCAAGCATCCGTGGATTGAAGTTGTAGGGTGAGAAAGCGTTGAAGTTAAACCCCGCAAGATTGTAAAACGCGGGCGTGTAATCGGCCACCGCAAAGCTATCGTCGTTGTAATACGATGACGCAGAAGTAATCGTGGCGAGGCCGAGATCGATCGTCGCTACGACGCTAAACAAGTCTATCGTATCTTTATAAGGCGATAACATAAAGGCGGTAGAATCGTACGTGCCCCCCGAGTTCAAGTTGAATGCCGAGTTCGGGTAGTGAGATGGGTTCTGCGCGGTGATCGGACCCGGAGTAGGGGTGGTCAAGTCGAGCGGGCCGCCGCCATATCCAGGATTGGAGTATTGAGCATTCGCGGAGTCGACGTATTGATGCACGTAATCCAACTGCATATCAACCGTGCTGGCCGGCTGCCAACGCAGCGCCCCTCTGGCGAACCACTGGTCCGTCGTGTTCGTATTCTTCTGTTCTTTCGCGATTACAGGACCACTGGTGAGATCACCTGGAATACTGGACGTCGCCGGAGCAAGCAGCCCCGGACCTTGACGTGCCCATAGATCGACGTTGTTGATGAATCCACCATCATGTTCCCGTCCCGCAACAACGCGCAGCGCTAATTGATCGGTAAACGGAAGGTTCATAATTCCCTTTATGTCTCTATTTAAATTGGACAATTCGCTCGCGTGCTGTGTGTCGCTGGCAGTGACTTGGACCTCGCCGGAGAATTTGTCGAATTGAGGACGTGCCGGAACAAAGCGGATCGTGCCGGCTTGCGCTCCGGATCCGTACAGTGTCCCTTGTGGGCCACGCAACACTTCTACGTGCTCAATGTCGTACAGCGGCATCGGAAAGAAAACCGGCGTTTCGCCAAAATAGGTGGACACGGAGCTTACGCTCTGTCCCGGAACCTCGGCGACGCTTTGGCCACCTCCGGGACTGTCGGTCCGCAATCCGCGCAAGGTAAGATTATTCGTGCGGCCGCGCGCGCCTTCGCCGGTGTCTACGGTTACCAAACCCGGTACGACGCGAGTGAGATCGTTCAGCGATGTCGCGCCCGATTTGGCGATTTGCGAGGCGTCGACTGCCGTGATGTTGTATGGCACATCTTGAATCGACTCGCTCCGCCGCTGTGCGGTGACAACGATCTCCTGGACCAATTGCGAAGTGTCCTCGACCGGATTGTTCGCGGGCGTGCTTTGCGCATAGGCACCTATCGAACCCAGAAGAAGAGTATTAACGGTGGTGATTTTTGAGATATGACGGCACTGGCACAGGGCACGTATGGCATCTCGCAGAGACGGCGGGGCCCACGAAGCGAAATCGGGAACCCTAATTGTTTTCTCCACTCATAATCTCCCTGCATCTGTTAGATAAATGACCTGTTCGGTGCACGCGGTGTTAGCAGGTCTATTTTGGACAATAGGTCGTATGCTCTAGACTGTCAAGAGCCACACGCGCGCCGGGCTTATTCCTATCGGTCTCTCGATCCGTCGTGCAAACATTTCGTGCGCGCGGTATAAAATTCCGCTCGCGCTGGCGGTTTGAGACAACCGCCGTTCGAGGCCACGGCAACGAGGATTGGCGATCAGTCAAAGTTTAGAAACGCGCCGACGATAGCGCTCTCCACATGCGTATTAACGCATGGTGGAACCGTCAAGAATCAAGACATAAAAATATGTCTAGGCGATTTAGATGAGGTCATCCCACTCGCTTTAACTGCGGACACACGATGCCCTTGGGTCCACACATCGAAGCCATAGAGCATTATATTTGCCAAAACCGGTTGATGATGTTTTGGATGTGTTGCTCTTGCCAAACGCCCCTTTCCATCCTACGCGAACTGCCAGCCCAGTGGCGGCTCGAGTTGCTTCAACGACTCTGTTAGGGGTTGCAGATACTCCTGGTAATTTCGCCACTTCCCGACGGAGGATATATACAACGGCCGCCGGACCTGAACGGCGCTCGCTGTTGTTACTGCCTTCGTCTGTTTTTGAAATGCCAGGCACGCATCGTCCCATTGCAGCCCGCAGTGCGCCACGAGTCGGCGAGTGGTAGCCTCATAATCCAGTACTAAATCTTCGTACCGCACCAC
>JAYVYN010000158.1:0-15707 GCA_043784265.1 Gammaproteobacteria bacterium
ATTTACACATCTTATGGGCCCACATTCTAGTACCGCAACCCGCGATGATGGCAGGGAGGCGCTGACACGCTGACCGAGCGCAGCCCTTCATCTTCGGGCTTGGGCATTACGGCTTAGCCCACAAGGAGTTTGTTATGGCAGCGTTTTTTTCCCCCTCGCGCATCCCGCGCTACCGCTCAATCGAGCTGTTCCAAACGTTCACAACGATGTGGAGTCCAATTCGTGAGGGGTTGTTGTTTCTATGGATGCTGGGTGTGGTCGCATTCTTTTTTCTAGTTGCCGCGGGTGCCGTGGGTTTATTGCCTTGAGCAATGACATAAATGAACTTTATTATGATTCAGCAATTAATTAAAACTTTGATGGTCACGATTGTGCTTCTGGCCGCAACCCAAACTGTCTTGGCGGAGGAGTCGGTGTCAGACAGAATGCGCGAGACTTTTGCGCTGCATGGTCAGTTCACCTACGTCGAGCAGGAAGCCTCCAACTTTACGTCGCCCTATGCAGGCGCCAACAGCCTAACGCCGCGCCAGGGCAAGGAGACGGCGGATATAACCCTTTACTGGGGCGCGCGCTTATGGTCGGGTGCGGAAATTTGGATCAACCCGGAAATTGACCAAGGTTTTGGACTTGACAAGACCATGGGCGTCGCCGGATTTCCGAGCGGAGAAGCTTACAAGGTTGGTAAGAACCAACCGTATTTGCGGTTGCCACGAGTCTTTTTCCGACAAACGCTGGATCGTACTGGCGAGCGTGAAGCAATCGAAGCTGAAGCCAATCAGCTCGGTGGTGAGCGAAGCGTCAACCGTTGGGTATTCACAGTGGGTAAGTTCGGAGTTACAGATATTTTCGACGTCAATCAATACGCTCACGATCCGCGCGGCGATTTCTTGAACTGGGCCGCCGTCGATGCAGGTACCTTTGACTACGCGGCGGATGCCTGGGGCTATACGGTGGGAGCCGCGGTCGAGTGGTACCAAGGTACCTGGACAGCCCGTTTTGGCGCCTTTGATTTGTCGACCGTGCCGAATAGCGAGCATCTGGACCCGGGATTTCATGAGTTTCAAATCGTTGCCGAAGTCGAGAAGCGGCACACTCTTCTCGAACATCCTGGCAAGCTGATGGTCACGGTTTTTGATAGCCGTGGGCGTATGGGACTGCTCAATTCAGCAACCCAACTCGTCGTGCGTCAATACCGCAGTCGATTGGGAGTGAGCCTTAACCTTGAGCAGCAATTAGTTAAAGATTTAGGTTTCTTCGCGCGCATAGGAAAAGCGGCGGGCAATGTTGAAGCGTATGAGTTCACCGATATCGACCGGTCAGTAGCGGCGGGACTCTCTCTGAAAGGAACCTCTTGGAATCGCGAACAGGACACCATGGGGCTAGCGGGACTCGTCAATAATATCTCTGCCGATCGTCAGCGTTTTTTGAACGCCGGCGGTCTCGGCGTTCTGGTGGGCGACGGACAGCTGCCGCATCCGGGGCCTGAACAAATTCTCGAAATGTTTTACAGCGCACAACTCTTTGCGCACACCCATCTTAGCTTCGACTATCAATGGGTCGAGCATCCCGCCTATAACCGTGATCGGGGACCGGCGTCGATCTTTGCCTTGCGGTTCCATGCGCAGTTTTGACACTATGACCTACAACACTCAAGAAGCAACGGTTCGCGCACAAATACCCGCGGCGCAGAGATCCGCTGCTCGCGGCGCGCAACTTGATACCGCACATGTCGGTGATATCCGTGGCGGCTTTGGCACGATCCGCGAACACGACATAGGGCCGCGCAAAAATGGCTGGGCTCGCTTTAAGACCTTGCTTGCGATCTTAGGGCCCGGCCTCATCGTCATGGTCGGCGACAACGATGCCGGCGCGTTTGGGACGTACACGCAAGCAGGGCAAAATTACGGCACCACATTGCTGTGGACATTGTTGATGTTGATCCCCGTGCTGTACGTCAATCAAGAGATGGTGCTGCGTTTAGGCGCGGTAACCGGAGTAGGTCATGCGCGGTTGATTCTCGAGCGATTCGGCAAATTCTGGGGGGCGTTCAGCGTCATCGATCTCTTTGTCTTGAATGCGCTAACCATCATCACAGAATTCATCGGCTTAACGCTAGCATTCGACTATTTGGGAATATCAAAATTGTGGGGGGTGACGGTCTCCGCTCTGATCATTATGGGCGCTGCGAGTACGGGCGATTTTCGCCGCTTCGAGCGCTTTTCATTAGTTTTAGTGTTTGGCAGCTTGTTACTTGTGCCAATCTTTTTTATGCTGCATCCGCCAGTGGCACAAATGACTCACGATTTTCTAGTGCCCGGGTTGCCGAAAAATGGCGCGCTTGCCGATGTTATGTTACTGATCATCGCCATTGTCGGCACCACCGTTGCGCCCTGGCAATTGTTCTTTCAGCAAAGCTACGTCGTCGATAAACGCATCACGCCGCGCTTCATCCGCTACGAACGCATTGATCTCTGGCTGGGTATAGGTCTTGTTATTATCGGGGCGGTCGCCATGATGGCGTTTAGCGCGGCTGCGTTCAAGGGTACCACGGAGTTCGGTCAATTCAAGGACGCGAGCGCGGTCGCGACGGGCTTAAGGTTACATGCCGGCCGTACTGCCGGCGTGCTGTTCGCGATTGCCCTCATTGATGCCTGCATCATCGGGGCTTCTGCTGTCTCGTTGTCAACGGCTTACGCCATCGGTGATGTCTTGTCTTTACGTCACTCGTTGCACCGCAAACTCACCGACGCAAAGGGATTTTATGCTATATATTTTGGATTAATTGCCATATCGGCGACGTTGGTGTTGACCCCGGGTATGCCACTAGGTCTCTTGACTAACGCGGTGCAAACGCTGGCGGGTGTCCTGTTACCCGGCGCGACCGTTTTTTTGCTTTTGCTGTGTAACGATAAGGCAGTGTTGGGGCCTTGGGCGAATTCCTTTAAAGTCAATCTCTTCACCGGGGCAGTTATTGCCGGTCTGATCATGCTGTCTGTGATTCTGACGGCGTCGGTATTGTTTCCGGGCATCACGGGGGAACAGATTCTTGGCGTGCTCGGTGGCGGCAGTGCGCTCGCGCTCAGCACCACGATCGGCATCTTGGTCTGGCAACGTCGCCAGGGAACAAAACCAAGTCTCGTATGTCCGGTGGTGCAATCCGAACGCGCGATCTGGCGTATGCCGCCAATAGCTGAATTGCCGCGGCCGCAACTCACAGTGCTCAACCGAGCCTTTCTGACCGTGTTGCGCGGCTATCTGTTCATAGCGGGAGGTCTGGTGCTGGTGCGAATTGCCCAGCTCATCTCCGACCGGCACTGAGCGGCGCTCTATATATTTAATTACGTGCACTATCGAACAGTGCATATTATTTGGATTAAGTAATGTAAAGCATCTTTAGTGAAAACCCTGAGGATCAGGCTGTGAAAGCGGATTTGCAAATACAGGAAGATATCGTTAGGGAGCTCGATTCAGATTCTGCGATTAACGCAACAAAAATAAATACTTCTGTTAAGGACGGGCGTGTAACGCTTGGCGGTCACGTGAATAATTATTTAGAAAAATGGGAAGCCAAACGCGCGGTACAACGTGTTGCGGGTGTAAAAGCACTGGTGATTGAGATTATTGTGACACCACTTGAACCGTGCGCCAGTGATAATGTTGCCAGCGCAACGCAAAGTGTCTCACGCTGGGTGTCCTAAGCGCTTGATGATTCGAAAAAATCCAGGTTAAAACGGCTCCCCTATAAAACATCAATCGTCTTTCTTAGTGCCGAATCGCTGTGAACGGTCCGCATGCTGATCATCGGCCGACCAGACCCGTCATTACAAATCGCCCAATGCCCGCTGCAGCCGAAATTGGGCGTTAAGTACATCGAATGTGGCGTCATCACGATTGGTTAGCGCGGTAACTCGCAGAGCTTCTGCGTCCAACACCTGGTTGCTGGTTCCCAGTCCGCTCGCGTAAATTTCTTTGGCGACCCGAACATTTTCTTCCGCCTGACCCACTGTCGTGACGGCGACATAAATTCTCGCGACCGCCTCCTCCCGGTTGAGGAAGGCTGTTTCCACTTGGAGCGCCACTACCGATCGAAAATCGGCGAGTTGTTGACCGGTTGCGCGGGCGTGGCTGCGCAAGGCGTTTGCTCTCGCTTTGAGCTGTCCACTGTCGAACACTCGCCATTGAATTCCGATGCCGACCGAGGCGAAATTCTCGCGATCGAGAATCTGATTGTCGAAGTGATTGTAGCCTGCATGCAAAGCAATCTGCGGTAAGCCTTGCGCGCTTTCCGACCGAGCGGATTGTTCGAATTTGTCTTGCTGTGCGGCAAGTGCGGTAAGCTCGGAGCGACGCTCAAGAGCACGCGCGACCAATTGATTGAGTGGCTCGCCGGTATCTCTAGCCGGCGTGCTCGACGGCTCATCGAGATCAGGAGCGCGATCCAGGGGCTGACCCACCCAGCGGTTGTAAGCGGCTGTGGCCAAGCGCAGGGCATTAGCGGCACGCAAGCGTTGCTGTACGGCATTGGCGAACGATACTTGCCCCCCGAGAAGATCAGATTGCGGCACAGCTTGTTTGTCATACATAATTTGCACAGCATCGCGATGTCCCTTGATGCTTTCAGCGTTCGACTCCGCGACGGCCAAAGCTCTGCGAGCACGGAACACGGTCACATAGGATTCGGCAACCGCGAGCTTGATATCGGCTGCGCTGCCGACCTCCTGGGCGGCAGCGCCTCGGGCGTCAGCGGCCGCGGCACCGATGGTCCCGCTGATGCGCCCGGAGGTCCAAACCGGCAGCGATAGATCGGCGCCGGCTGTCGCGTAGCCGTTGTGCGCCCAAATCGGTGCCTTAAGCTGGCCCGCGGGCGTTGCGATATCAAGTTGCGGAGCGTTTTGTAGGCGAGTGTAGTTTCCGTTGAGATCGAGCGATGGCCAACGCGCGAGTATGGCCGCGGTGTATGCCGCCTCTGCGGCATCCCGTTCACTGTGCGCTGCCGCCACAGTACCGTTCGATTGGAGCGCCATTGCCCAGGCGTCAGTCAGCGATTCGGCGTGCAGCGCCCACGGAACTCCCAAGGCCATGACCAGGGCGCTGAGCGTGCCAACACGCCATATTGGTTCAGCCGACAGGATTCGCGCGTTCATAAGCCAATCCGTCAACTGGCGCGTTGTTTCAGTGGGACAATGCCGAGCGCCTTCAGCACGTAGGTTTCATAGACCGGTGTCAGCGAGCCCGTGCGAACTTTGCGCAAGAAATACTTTTCGAACGCAATCTTCGCCAGATGAACCCATTTACCCTTCTTAGACCAGGTCACGTTGCGGGGTGGAATCTGTGGCAGCGCTACGAAGGCCGCACCCGTATCGCCGAAGTCCGCCAAGCAAATTGCATTCCACGTAGCTTCGGCCATCGCGGGCTTGCCGGAAATTTCGGCGACAATGTTGGCGGCGGTTGCGGAGACCATCGATTCGATCATGTAACCGGTCTTGGGCGCACCGGTCGCGACCGGGGTGACCTCGACCGGCGGGATCGCAACACAGACACCGACCGAGAAGATCTTGGGATACTTGGGACTTCGCTGATGCTTGTCGATCAGCACGAAGCCGCGCGGATTGCATAATCCTGGCACAGACGCCACCGCATCGACACCCTTGAATGCGGGGATTACGGCGCTGTAAGCAAAGAGGAGCTTATGTTCCTTCTTCAATGCCCCCGCTTCGTCGAGTTCTTGTACCGTCATCTCGTTGCTGGTCACGGATACGATTTTCGCGTTCGTAATCCATTTAATGTGCCGCTCGCGAAGCTCCGACTCCATGAGTCCCTTGCTATCGCCAACTCCCCCTAATCCCATGTGGCCGATATACGGTTCGCTCGTAACGTAAGTCATGGCGACGCGGTCGCGAAGCTTTCGTTTGCGCAGATCTGCATCGAGGATCATTGCGGTTTCATACGCCGGGCCGAAGCAACTGGCGCCAGCGGCTGCGCCGACGATGATCGGGCCTGGGGCGTTCAGAAACGCTTGATAGCGATCCCACGCCTGCGCCGAATGGTCTTGGCTACACACCGACTGCGTGAAACCTTGCGGACCTAAACCCGGAACTTCCTCGAAGGCAAGCCTAGGACCGGTTGCAATGACGAGGTAGTCGTAGTTAACCTCTTTCCCATCATCCAACGTGAGCCTGGAATTGTCGGCGTCGATCCGGGTGACGGTATTGACCAACCACTCGACTCCCTTTTTCTCGAGCGGTGCTTGCATCGTCACTCGAGTTTCGGCGGGGGTTCGCCAGCCTACCGCGATCCACGGATTAGAGGGCGTGAATTCGAAATACGGCCGCGCGCCAATTAATGTGACCTGATGATTTTTGGGCAGATGCTTACGCAAATCAAATGCGGCAGGAACGCCGCCCAGACCTGCACCGATGACAACTATGTGAGCCATGGAAACCCCCAGTTAATGTGCGGCTTTCGCGCGCGTGCGAGCGATGTAGCCATAGTAGAGAAGTGGAATGAGCAGCAATGTAAGTGCGGTCGACACCAAGATTCCAAAGATCAAAGATATGGCAAGACCGTTAAAAATCGGATCATCGACTATGAAGAACGCGCCAATCATGGCGGCAAGTCCGGTCAGAACGATGGGTCGCGCCCGAATCGAGGCCGCCCGTATGACAGCTTGAGCAAGCGGTTGTCCGGCCGCGATCTGCAGGTTGATGAAATCGACCAACAGAATGGAATTGCGCACGATGATGCCAGCGAGCGCGATCATGCCGATCATGGAGGTCGCTGTGAACTGCGCGCCGAGCAGAGCGTGTCCAGGCATCACGCCGATAATGGTGAGGGGGATGGGTGCCATGATGATGAGCGGCACGCCATAGGACCGGAACTGCGCGACGACCAGCAAGTAGATGAACACGAGGCCTACCGCATAGGCGAGTCCCATGTCGCGAAACGTCTCGTAGGTGATACTCCATTCGCCGTCCCACTTCACGCTGAATTCAGTGGGGCGATCCGGTGCACTCACGAAGCGCTGCACGAGTGGCTGACCAGCGAGAGGTGCCTTTTTGATCTGTGAGACCAGACTGAACATGCCGTACAAGGGGCTGTCGAGCCGGCCGGCCATGTCACCAGTGACGAAGACTACGGGTAGCAAATCCTTGTGAAAGATCGATCCATCCCACGCCGCTTGCGATACGGTAACCACCTCGGATAGCGGTACGAGCGCGTCGGCCGCTCCACGTACCGGGAAGGAGAGTGCCTGTTGCAGGCCTTGTTTTTCTGCGGATCCCAACTCGAGGTGTACCGCAATCGGATCGCGCTCCCGGCCGGTGTGAATATAGGTGGCGTCCAAACCACTGAGAGCGATCGAGAGTGACTCCATGGCCGCGGCTTGGGTAACGCCTAGCAATGCGGCTTTCGGGCGATCGAGCAAGACGATAGTCCGAGGCGTCGGTGCCGGCAGCGTGTCATCGGTGTCGACGATGTCCCGAGTCGAATCGAATAGGGCGCGTAGCGCATGGCCAATTTTCTGCTGCACAGCGTAATCAGAACCATAAATTTCGGCCACCAGCGGTGCCTGCACTGGCGGCCCCGGCGGAACCTCGACGACCTGCACGGAGGCCGCGCCGAGCCGCTTGCCCTCGGCGGCAAGTAGCGGGCGAATTGCGCGTGCGATATCGTGACTCTTGCGGCTGCGATCGCTTTTGTCGACTAGATTGACTTGCAAGTCGCCCTGATTACTATCGCCGCGCAGATAATACTGACGCACCAGTCCGTTGAAATTAATCGGTGCAGCCGTTCCTGCGTACGCCTGATAGTTCGTGACTTCGGGTACCTGACGCACGACCTCCGCAAGCCCCGTGAGCACCCGCGCCGTTGCTTCGAGCGGCGTACCTTCCGGCATGTTGACGACGACCTGGAATTCCGACTTGTTGTCAAAGGGCAGCATCTTCAGGACGACTAGTTGCACAACGGTCAGCAGTATTGCAACGACAATAGCTATTGCAGTTCCCACATAGAGTCGATGACGGCGCTTGCGGGCGTGCTCTCCGCTCAGAAATGGCGTCATCAGGCGTTCGAATCCACGATGCAGCTTGCTTTCCATTTGAGATTCAGTGGCAGCGTAGGGTGTTTCGCTTGCGAATAGTTTTCGGCACAGCCAAGGCGTAAAGATCAAGGCGACCGCGAGGGAAATCAGCATGCCCATGCTGGCATTGATAGGGATGGGGCTCATGTAAGGACCCATGAGGCCCGACACAAAGGCCATCGGCAATAATGCCGCAATCACCGTAAAGGTGGCGAGAATTGTCGGGCCGCCCACCTCGTCGACTGCAAGAGGAATGATCTCGGAAATAGAGCTCTTGTCGATCGCTAGATGGCGGTGAACGTTCTCCACGATCACGATGGCATCATCAACCAAAATGCCGATCGCGAAGATCAGCGCGAACAGCGAGACTCGATTGATCGTGAAGCCCCAAGCCCAGGAGGCGAATAGGGTCGCCGCGAGGGTCACGATAACCGCGGTGCCCACAACTATCGCTTCGCGTCGGCCCACCGCCAGCAAAACCAAAACGACCACCGAGGCCGTTGCGAACAGTAGCTTCTCGATCAACTTTTTAGCCTTGTCATTGGCTGTGACACCGTAGTTGCGGGTCACCGTGACCTCGACGTGCGCAGGGATCGTGACGCCCTTAAGTTGATCAATGCGGTTGATGACCGCGGTCGCGATGTCGATCGCGTTGGTGCCCGGCTTCTTGGAGATGGCGAGTGTGACCGCAGGTGCCTGACTCACGGGCGAGACGCCCGCTTTAATCGATGCGGCTCCAGTACCGAACCACGCGTAACGCTGGGGATTACGGGGGGCTCCGGTGACGGTCGCGACATCATCCAGATAAATTGGCTTGCCGTCGCGAGCGGAGACGATAAGACCGCCGACGTCGTCGCGATTTGCGAGGAACTGGCCAGCTTGGACGGGCGATAGTTGCGTCCCGCTGACCACAGCATCGGCTTGCCGAACTAGGTTTGCCGCCTGAAGCGCTATGTTA
The DNA here is from genome assembly GCA_043784265.1 of Gammaproteobacteria bacterium. Lineage (GTDB taxonomy): Bacteria > Pseudomonadota > Gammaproteobacteria > Steroidobacterales > Steroidobacteraceae > Bog-1198. Next base: position 9,036 of record JAYVYN010000158.1, read on the forward strand.
AGGTCGCTCGCCGTGAGTCCGGCGGCGGAGAGTCTGCCGGGATCCAACTCCACGCGGATCATGGGCTCCGAGTCGCCTACCAAGGACACATTGCGCGTACCCGGAACCTGTTTTATTTCCGTTTCGATAGCGCGCGCGACCTGGCCCAGTTCGTGGCTGCCGAACACGGCATCGCGGCTCCATAAGGTCAGGGTCACGATGGGAACGTCGTCGATCCCCTTCGGCTTGATGAGTGGTTGACCGATACCGACGCCGACGGGACGCCAATCCTGATTTGAATAGACCGCATTGTACAGACGTACGATAGCTTCGTTGCGGTGTATTCCGACCTCATACTGCACCGTTAGCACCGCGAGACCCGGTCGTGACACTGAATAGATATGCTTGACCCCTACTATCTCGCCAAGCACCTTCTCCATCGGTGTCGCGACTAGATTCTCAATCTGTTCTGAACTCGCGCCGGGAAACGGGATCATGATGTTCGCAAAAGTTACGTCGATTTGTGGCTCTTCCTCGCGGGGCGTCACGAGCACCGCGAACGCACCCATCAAGAGTGCGGTCAGTGCCAGCAGTGGCGTGAGTGGGTTCTCGAGAAAGAACCGCGCGAGACGCCCGCTCAGGCCGAGCGGTTGGCTCACGATCTAGGCCCTGCTACAGCGACTTGAGCGCTGGCTGCAATGGGATCGAGCGCGATGCGTTCACCCGCAGCAAGGCCAGCAATAACTTCGACCATGTCACCGAAATGGTAGCCGGGACGCACGTACCGCAGTGACACGAGACCGTGTGAATCGATAACATACACGCCGGTGACTTCACTGCGTTCAATGATCGAAGAAACTGGCACCAGAAGCCGATCGGCTTCGCCGACAACGAGACCGACCTTGACGTACATGCCGGGTGCGAGGTCGAGCGCATTGGGCGGAAGCTCCAATCTTGCACGAAACGTACTCGAGGGAGTGGCGGCCTGCGGAAAAATCGTAATCTTCGTCGCTTCGATGCGCTGATTCCCGATATAGACCGCCGCTTTATTGAGCCGTCGAACCTGCATTGCGATGCTCTGCGGAACGTTGGTGTTGACTCGCAAGTCCTTGAGCGAAAGACCCATCATCAAAGGGGTGCCTAGACTAACGGATTCACCGACCTCCACCAACCGTTTAGTCACAACTCCGGCGTAGGGCGCACGAATCTCGGTGTAGCCGACACCTTCACGCGCACTTGAAAAGCCCGCTTCCGCAGCCGTCAGACGGGCAGCTGCGGCATCGCGGTTTGCGGTCGCCTGGTCGAGTTGTGCTTTTGATACGACGCGTCGCTGGAACAGGTCAGCAATGCGCTGATAGGTGGTAGCGGCTTCCGCATTGCGTGCCGTAGCTTCGGTCAGGGCAGCCTGTGCCCCCTTAAGGCCGGCTCGTTGCTCATTCCCCTTCAGTCGAATAATGACTGCTCCAGCCGGTACTACGTCGTTCACGTCGAAGAATATGTCGGTGATTCGGCCCGCCGTCTGCGCTGAGACCGTCGCCTGATTGACCGCCTCGACCATGCCATCGACGAAGTGCTCAAGTGGTGCTCGCTGCGATTGAATCACAAAGCTCGCAAGCGCTGCCGCAGAGACACCTGTTGCGGGCGCAGGCGATTTACCGCCGCACCCCGCCATGAGCAGCATAAGCCCCGGTAGTGCTGCGGTCGATAGTCGGGCAGGTAGGCGACGGCGCACGTTCAACGTGCCCGTCAGGAGAAGGCGTGACCGGGCTGAACCCCTAGGCGCCTTAGCATAATCGCGAGCGGGCAAAAGCCCGTGACCGAGGACTGAAGCAGGTTGGCACCCACGAACGCCGCCAACCATAGCCATAGCGGACTCACGAAGTGCCCGAGAAGCAAGCTCAACAGCACAACAGTTCCGGCGAACATCATCACCCAGCGATCGATACCCATTTTAAATTCCTCACGTCTAATTACGCAGTAAGAAGAGAAACCAATCCAAATTAAATCGACATCAGCCACGCCGCCATCATAGTGGCGTTAACGCTGTCGAAGAGTAACGACGAACATCAGCGCTGTATGTACGTAGAAGACACATCGATTGTGGGTATTGGCCACGCAAGAGGGCTTATACCTACATCGGTACCACTTACCTGTATATGCATCTAGTCGCAGTGATGGAATAGTAGGGTCTTTGCACAGGCAAAGTTGTGCGTACGCAGCACCTATCTAGCGGTGACGGCGATCATCTCGCTCTCCGGCAATTATCTTAAAAGAGGATTTTTCAGCGTTGCTCCCGACACAAAAAGGTGGCTTAAGATTATTCATGGGTAAGGGTCGCTCATGTTGACGAACACCGCTAGCGATGAGTATGTATTCAAAGTCCCGACTCTGCGCAACATCGCACTGACCACACCGTACTTGCGCACCGGCAAAGCTTGGGATTTGCAGCCTGCGATGCCGCAGCCTGAGTCGTAGATCATCAGTGTCCCGCCTGTCACTCGAATGCGATGGGCCGTCAGTGTGACTATGCGCCAGTTGATGCGCGAACGCCGCAAGCTCGCCGTGGGCGATGACGACAACTTCAATATATTCGATACTCAGCAGTTGGCCGAGACGCTGTCCAGCACTATGAGTGTGCTAACGAGGCTACTCGGTGCCGTGGCCGCCGTGAGCTTGATGGTGGGCGGCATCGGCATCATGAACATCATGTTGGTGAGTGTGACCGAGCGCACTCGCGAAATCGGTTTGCGGCTGGCCGTAGGCGCCCTCAAAAGCGAGGTATTGATGCAGTTCTTGATCGAGGCCGTCGTGCTCTCGGCGCTTGGGGGCGCCGAGAGCACCATAATCGCAACTGCTGTCTCCTATTGGTTGGCCCGTGATGAGCGTGCCCTACAGCTTCGACGCAACGATCAACATCTCCGCGCTGGTTTTCTCGGCGGCGATCGGCGTGGTATTTGGCTACTTCCCCGCGCGCCGGGCCGCCCGACTGGATCCGATCGAAGCGCTGCGGCACAAATAATGAGTATGACTGAAGCCTAAGAAATTTGGTTATGTCGAATATACGGCCGCGGATCTTTGGAAATCCCTGATCTCGGTGCGATATACTCAAAAAATCCAACCGCGCCCGGCAATAATGCTTGTCGCTGCGTTGCACTTTACCCATTGCTCCGGAGCGAGACACGGTGGCGCACAAGTCCTCAGCATCCGTATACCGACGCGAGGGCGACCATACGCTCATTGAGGTCCGGCTGCGCGAAATGCGCCAGCTGTTCCATACGCTCGATCCCGCGCCGTTTCGGGAGAAGGATCTGGACGAGGGCGCAGAAGAGTATCTGATCGAGGCCTGCCGCGAAGTTGGCGTCCGCCGGCCGGCGCTCCGGCGTGCGCTGGTTTTCAGTAATGTCCTCGTAGATCCGGCGCTGATCAGCGAAGGTTTTCTCATCCTCGGTTGGGTCGCCATGTGGAGACCCGTGGAGGTGCTCCTATATGACTGGTGGCCGCTAGCGCGCCGTCTCGCTTTGCTGCGCTGTCTCGCCGCTATATCGATCGAAGTGCGCGCTGCGGCGTAAGAACTGCTCCCGTGGTCTCGGCTTACTATTGTAAGTTGCCCGATGCTGCAGGATTCCGTTGGATCAATTGGATTTTGTCGTTGGTGCCCCGGTTTTGATAAGCCCCCGGTCGCCGTTAACCGCCCTACAAGTGTTGATAATCCTGGTCACTTCTCGATATTCGAAAATCCAAGTGGTAACGTTTAAGCATGGATCCTTCATTCATCATCAATGGTGACGTCGATGTCTGTCCCCGTAGGCTTGCGCTTGCGCCCGGTAATCATGGATTTAATAAGGTTCTCGTGGTGGCCAAGACTTTCGAAAACGACGACTAGTACGTGCAGCCCGACTACCGGCAATAGGCTCATGGCACTAATCTGATGTATCAGCTTAAGAGATTGACTGCCTGAGTAGCGCTCGATGCCAAACATCCAACCGGTAATGCTGACGATGATCAAAAGACCGATCAGCGCTAAACTCATGAGCGCTCCCGCGGGGTTATGCCCAAGGTAGCGTGGTTCTCGATTGAGGTAGAGCAGCCGCAGATATTTGCCCAGCGTCGCCAGATGCGGAACAAATTTTGAAAAACGGGCGTGTCCACGCCCGACGAAACCCCAAAAAAGGCGAACTGCCAGCGCAGCGGATACCAAGTATCCGACTGCACGATGAGTCGTACCGCCATTTTCGTGGAACAGGTTGAACGCGCACCCAGCAACAATGGTCCAATGACACATTCGAACAACCGGGTCCCACACGGGAGTCGAATCAGGATTATGCTCGGCAGACGTGGCTTGCATCGGCCGCGAAGTCGATCGAAGGTTCATTACTCTCTCCTTGTTAACTGGAGTGTCGCATTACCCGTGACGCGAAACCACCGGGACTTGATCGCCTCCAACAGCACCAAGCTTAAGACTCCGACGACGGCGCACACGGCAATATCGCCCCAATGCAAGCGCCCGAAATGGAATAAGGAGCGCGCTGGCTGCCAAGAGACTGAAACCGCCAGCAGAATCGAGACACCACCCAGCAGTATCCATAGCGCACGATTCGGCCGAAAAATGGCGACGATCAGCGACGCTTTGAACGAACGATTTACCAAAATCAAACTCATGTTGATTAGCACGAGAGAGCTGAATACTAAGGCCCGTAGATCAGGCTCACTCATACCACCACGGGCGGCAACAATTAGCAAGGCGGCAAGAATTGTCAGCGCGCTGAGTCCTTGGAAGAGAGCCCAGAAAATTCGCGTTGGCAGTAACAGTGGGGTCTTGGGATCCCGTGGCGGGCGGCGCATGACGTCATCTTCTTCCGTTTCAGCCTCGAACACCATTGAGCACGCGGGATCGATGATCATTTCTAGGAACGCGATGTGAATCGGCGTGAGCATCAACGGCAATCCGAGCAGCAGCGGCAATAGGGCCAGCCCGGCAATCGGAATGTGTACGGAGACGATGTATTCGATCGCTTTTCGTAAATTGTCGTAGATGCGCCTACCCAGCCGAATCGTGGTAACGATCGAGCTGAAATCATCATCGAGCAATACGATGGAGGCGGCTTCTCGTGCGACCTCTGTGCCTCGGCCACCCATCGCGATCCCGATGTGGGCGGCCTTGATGGCCGGTGCGTCGTTGACTCCATCGCCCGTCATGGCGACGATTTCACCATTAGCCTTTAAGGATTCAACGATCCGTAGTTTTTGATTGGGCCGAATGCGCGCAAAGATCGAAGTAGTTTTTACCCGTGCCGCGAGCGCCTCATCCGATAGGGTTTCGATATCCCCGCCCGTAAGAACCGTCGTCGAATCAAGGCCTGCTTGGTGGCCAATAGCGGCGGCCGTTGCCGGATAGTCTCCCGTAATCATCAACACCCGGATTCCGGCAGTGCGGCATTCTGCCACGGCGGCCGGAACACTTGCTCGCAGTGGATCAGCAAAGCCCATGAGTCCTAAGTACTCAAAATTAAACCCGCGCGGCGTTTCTGGCAAATTCTGCGCACTAACGCCCATCAAGGGCTGGGTCTTGGCAATGCCGAGTACGCGTATTCCAGAGGCCGCAAGGCTGTCCACCTGAGCGCGAGTTAAGACCATTTGCTCGGCGGACAAATGGCAGAGTTCGGCGATTGCCTCAAGAGCCCCTTTGGCGTAAACCGTCGTTTCGCCCTCGTGACCTGCCGACAGCACGTAGGCCACTGCAAACAAATCGGGGCGCAAGCCATAGGCGCGTACCAGCGTTCGCGGGCTGGTTCCGTGTAACCTATCGTCTTTCTGCGAAGCGATGAGCGTGTGAATCGCAACGTCCATGGGGTCCGTGGGTTCGCGCGGACAGGCCAAAATCGCGGCGTTGAGCGTTACTGCAAGGGTTCGCGTAATGGGCGCAAGCGTGCTCGCGTCCCAGCGCGAGTCCCTATTGACGATGGAAACTACGGTCATTCGGTTTTCGGTGAGCGTGCCGGTCTTATCGGTGCACAGGACAGTCGTCGAGCCGAGTGTTTCGATTGCGGATGCTCGTCGGGTGAGTACCCGAGCGCGGGAAATGCGCCAGGCACCCATGGCCATGAATACTGCCATCACCAAGGGAAATTCTTCCGGCAGCAACGACATACCGAGCGCAATGCCGGCCAACATCGCGTTGAGCCACGAACCGCGCAAGAGTCCGAAGAGTAAGATGGTGAGTCCGCCTGCCAGGGCTCCGACGATAGCGAAATCGCGAACCAGCCAGCGCAATTGCCGTTGCAAATGTGGTTGCGCGGTTTCGATGCTGCCGAGCGCCCGCCCAATTTTTCCCAGTTCGGTACGGCTTCCCGTGGCACTGACGGTCGCTGTCGCAGTACCGCGCACCACGAGAGTACCCGCAAACACTCCCGCTAGATCCTCACCGCCGGGCATGGATTCTGCCAATTCAACGCTGGCGTCCGGTGCGCTGCGCGACGCGCGCTTTTGAACGGGCACGGACTCGCCGGTGAGTAGAGATTCGTCCACCAGCAGATCTTCCGACGATATTAGCAGGGCGTCGGCGGTGACTCGGTCGCCTTCGCCTAAGAGGAGGACATCGCCGCAGACAACATCCCGTCCCGCTATTTGCGCTCTTTTGCCATCCCGAACGACCAGCGCCCGCGGACTCGCGAGATCCCGCAGGGCCTCTAAAAC
>JAYVYN010000159.1:0-15094 GCA_043784265.1 Gammaproteobacteria bacterium
CGAAAGCGCCACATAATTTGGATTGGGCAAAGTTACTAAACCCGCCATATGGGTCACTTTGGAAAGCATCTGGGAAACCGTATGCACCAAAGAGCGTCCCGTAGATGCCTCATCGCCCATCTGCCTTTCGATATCTTCGACTTCGTGATGCTGTAAAGGCTTAAGCTTCAATAAGGTATCGACAAATAATCGGTAGCCTTTGTCGGTCGGAATACGTCCAGCGGAGGTATGCGGCGAGGTCACAAACCCGAGGGATTCTAGGTCCGCCATCACATTGCGGATAGTGGCCGCCGACAGACTTAAGCCGGAATCGCGTGACAAAGTCCGCGAGCCTACGGGCTGACCGTCTCGAATGTAGTTCTCAATCAGCGCCTTCAGCAGGAGTTGCGCTCGCTCGGTGAGGCCTTCATCGGTACTATCTGTCATAGGATCATGCTACAAGGACTTATCGTCTATGCCCCACATTTTTCACTTCGTCGCCCTCATCGGCAATACCAAAGACCCACAGGTTGCCGAATGTATGCATACTCTCGCCGGACATTTGTCCCTGCGGAAAGTGCGCGTACTGGTCGGTCCAAGCGTGCAACTCCCCCTACCCGCAAATACCGAATTGTGCGAAGAAGAAACTTTTGCGTCACGCGCGCAACTCATTATCGCGATCGGCGGTGATGGTACCTTACTCTATGCGGCGCGCTTGGTGGCGACTAACAACGTGCCACTACTGGGCATCAATCGGGGTCGACTAGGTTTTTTAACCGACGTTAGCCGCAAAACCATGATTGAAGACGTCGATAGCGTGCTCGAAGGTCGGTTCTCCGAAGATCGCCGCTCGATGCTCGCCGCCACGCTTGAAGGCAGTGGCGCGCCGCTGCATTCGCTCGCGCTAAACGATGTGGTTGTCAACAAACGGGAAACCGGCCGAATACTGGAATTCGAGACCTCCATTAATGGGCGCTTCGTCAATTCACACGGGGGTGATGGCATGATCATCGCCACGGCCACAGGCTCAACCGCCTACGCACTATCCTGTGGAGGACCTATTATCGAGCCCGATCTCGATGTCTGGGTGTTAGCGCCCATTTGTCCGCACACCTTGAGCGATCGACCAATCATAGTACGGGCTGGCAGCAAGATAAAACTACAGATTTCGGATCGCTTCGAATCCTTCGCGCAAGTGACTTGCGACGGCAACACCATAGGCGCCCTACAGCAAGGCGATCGCTTGCACATTGAGAGCGCCAACACGCAGATAACCCTTCTCCATCCTCCAGGCTACGACTATTACCGCCTGCTGCGCTCCAAGCTGCATTGGGGCCGCGCCGGCGCCGGAACGCAAAACGAGTAGATTATGCTGACCCATTTACAGTTACGCGACCTAGTCATTGTCGACCATGTAGAGCTGAGTTTAGGCGTGGGTCTGACGGCTCTTACGGGTGAAACCGGTGCCGGAAAATCGATCATAGTCGACGCATTGTTACTGGTGGCCGGCGGTCGTGGCACGGGAGACCTAGTGCGAAAAGGCGCAGAGCGGGCCGAAGTCGCAGCCAGTTTTGACTCGCTACCCGGCCCTGCGATTACCTGGCTTAAAGATCAGTCGATTGAACATGCAGGCGAGGTGGTCGTGCGTCGTGTAGTAGGACTCGACGGTCGCTCAAGAGCGTATATCAACGGCCAAGTGGTTCCCCTCCAAAGCTTACGCGAATTTGGCGAATTTCTATTGGAAGTTCACGGTCAGCAGGAATTTCAGCACTTGGTTAAACGCAGCGCGCAGCGCGACTTACTAGATCAACACGCCAATTTGACGCCGCAAACACTAAAAATTGCGAGTATTTTTGAACGCTACCGCGCTGCGGTCAGCGAATTCGAAGCTCTCCAGGCCGCAGCAGTCAATCGCGAGGCCCGACTCGACCTGTTGAGTTATCAGCTCACAGAACTTAAAAGTGAAGTGACCTCGGTGGCTGAGATTGAAGCGCTGTTTATCGAACAAAAACGGGTATCGAGTCGGGGACGATTAGCGGCAGCGGCACAGTCCGCGCTTGAGGCGATTGCCGACTCTGAGAGCAGTGCTCACGATTTGTTGTCCAAGGCACAAGCCGCGGTACGCAATGTAGCGGATGCTGACCCTACGCTCGCGGAGGCTGGGCGACTGGTGGCGGAAGCCGTCATTCTTACTCAAGAAGCAACCTTAAGTCTGCGTCGTTATGTCGACGCGCTCGACATGGATCCTAGCCGCCAAGAGGAAATCGAACGGCGTGCCGCCTCGCTTGAGGCGCTGGCTCGTAAGCATCGACTTGGCGTGTTAGAGCTCCCCGCACAATTGGCTCGAACGGAGTCTGAACTTGAGGCTCTGCAAAACGCCCAGTTAACCCTGGGCAATCTTGAGCAAAACATCAGCGTTTTAGCGGAAGAATATCGCGCCACGGCTCATAAACTCAGCCTCGCACGCAAGCTGGCGGCCCATGATTTGGGCGCAAAAATCACCCAACTGATGCAATCCTTGAGCATGGTTGGCGGTCAATTTGAGGTCAGCGTGACAGCCAATAGCACAGAATTTAGCCCGCATGGCAGCGATGAAATCGAATTCTTAGTTAGTGCCAATCCCGGTCAAGCGCCCAAAAATCTCGCAAAAGTGGCCTCAGGGGGTGAACTTTCTCGAATCAGTCTCGCGGTGCAAGTTGCCGCGAGCGCTAACACTTCGGCCTTATGTCGCGTGTTCGATGAAGTAGATGCGGGTATTGGCGGGGCGGTGGCTGAAATTGTCGGGCGGCAATTGCGTCAACTCGGTGAACACGCGCAAGTGCTCTGTGTCACTCACTTAGCACAGGTCGCTAGTCAAGCACACAGCCAATTTTGCGTCGTTAAGCAAAACGCCGCTGGAAAAACCCTGACCACGGTTCAAGCCCTCAGTAACGAGGAACGCGTCGACGAAATAGCACGGATGTTGGGCGGTATCAATATCTCGGACAAGGCGCTCGCCCACGCTCGCGATATGCTAGAGCCAAGCGGGCAAGAGCCCCGCTCCGCCCGGAGCGGTACGCCCAGTGGCCGTAAACCCGGTAGGCGCGCGGGAGGCCGTGCGCCAGGCGGCGGCGCGCAATAATTACTTGGGGCGTTTCTGATTGGGACAATTCAGTTTGCGACAATGCCCGTATAATATCAGCGCGTGATCGCTAATCTCGAAGCTTAATCGTTTGGCCACGGCATGTTGACGGTCTTCTATGCCCTTATCCATGAACTCTTCGACCTTTCCACAGTCCACACACACAATGTGATCGTGATGTTCACCCTGATTTAGCTCGAACACGGCCATTCCGCCTTCGAAATGGTGGCGCGTTACCAAGCCGGCAGCTTCGAATTGAGTAAGTACCCGATACACGGTCGCAAGGCCTATATCTTCTTCAGACTCGAGTAATTTCTTATAAATATCCTCAGCACTCATATGGCGGGCGGACCCCGCAGCGAGAATATCCAGTATTTTCAGCCGTGGCAGCGTTACTTTCAGGCCCGCATTACGCAGGTCATCGCTTTCGCTACTGACAGAAGTTTTCAGGCGCTGCGACATGGAGTGACATCCGGTATGATACAAGGCTAATTATCAATCATTTTACGGCTGCGCACCACTTAGATGAAACTAAACCACCTTGCCCTCATTATTATTCTGGTCATTTTGACACCCGCCTGCGTTTACCGAATTAATATACAACAAGGTAATTTCTTGGATCAGGCGGCGGTCGAACAAGTTAAGCCCGGCATGACCCGCAGCCAAGTACGCTACCTACTGGGCACCCCGATGGTTGCCGACAGTTTCAACAAAGAACGCTGGGACTATATTTATTATTTAAAAAAGGGCCGCAATCAACACATCGACTCGCGCCGCGTCACTGTGTATTTTGTAGACGAAAAAGTAAATAAACTGGATAAACCAAGCGCCGCCGAAGCCGCTGCCCAGGACGCATCGGCCGCCAAGGTTGAACGTGGACGTAGTTACTAAGCGCGCGGTTATTTAACCCGGGCCCGGCGCGCGACCTTTGGATCGACACTTAAGGGTCGGTAGATTTCAAGGCGATCGCCGTTGCACAATAGCTGATTAAGGTCGACGCGCTTGCCGTAGATTCCAACCGCAGTATTTAAAACCGGTATTGTCGCAAATTCAGAGGTTTGAGCGGCGAGTGCGAGGGCATCTTGCACCGTCGAGCGGGGTTTGACGCCGAATGACCGGACTATAGCCCTGTGTGCCTGCGCAAACACAATTTCGATGTGAATTAAATCCTCTGCAAGCACACTCTTGTCAGCCATAGATTTTTTGAGCCTGAGTGGCAAAAGCCTCCACCAATGTGCCGCACATCGATTCAAAAGCCGCACCAAAGGCGGCGGCCGTTAAGCGATTCTTAAACTCGAACTCCACTCGAAAACTAACCCTTGATCCGCGATCTGCGATAGCCTCGAAGCGCCACTGGCCGGATAACTCGCGGAACGGACCCTTAACCAAGCGCATCAAGATGCTCGATCCCTGTGCGAGCGTATTCATGGTCGTAAACTCGGTACGCAGAATACCTTTTTCCACTTTGACGGTAGCCATTCGCTCAGTGGCCGACACTTCATGCACTGTCGCGCCCGAGCACCAGGGTAGGAACTGCGGGTAACTCGCCACATCGTTGACCAGTTCAAACATTTGCCCCGCGCTATAGCTGACAATGGCGCTTCGTTCTACGACTTGCAAGAGACAACTCCTTAAAACTTAGCGCATCAAGTCGCGCTTGCCGGTAAACTAAAAAATCTGTGAAAACACCTGACAAACTACCGCCAATCGCCGTCAATCGCAAAGCCCGCTTCGATTATTTCATTGAAGAGAGCTTCGAGGCGGGCATCTCGCTCATGGGCTGGGAAGTCAAGAGCATGCGCGCCGGGAAAGCGCAAATTGCCGAAGCTTATGTATATTTGAAGAATGGCGAAGCCTTCCTTTTTGGCGCTCACCTGAATGCGCTCAATTCGGCCTCAACTCATGTGAATACCGATCCGACTCGCACCCGCCGTTTATTGCTTAATCGGCGCGAATTAGACCGCCTAATCGGCGCCGTCGAGCGCCGCGGCTATACGCTGGTACCCCTTGAAATGTATTGGAAGGCGGGCCGTGCCAAGCTTAGCGTGGGGCTGGCTAAGGGCAAAAAACAACACGACAAACGCGCGACCGATAAGGACCGAGACTGGCAACGCGATAAAAGTCGCATAATGAAGGCGAATAGACGTTAAGGCCATTGGCTCTGCTGCGCCAACAGCGTACACTAGGGCCTCGATTGGGGCCGACCGGTTTCGACATGGGCTCTGAAACTTTGAGGGCGTACCGAGGTGCAGGTTACCTCGTAAAACTGACTTGCAAACTTATAGTTGCCAACGAAGACAACTACGCTCTAGCTGCCTAATCGCAGCTGAACCCTGACCGGCCTGTGCTGATGCGAACGGTTCAGGGGTAGCGCTCATCAGCTAGTGGGGCACGCGTGTCTGGGGTGCGCCTTGCGAATCGCTTCCGGGCTGGCTGAATGCTTTCCCTGCCCGTCGGGTTAGCGTACGGCGAGAACAATAGACTGGGCTACGTACGTAGATCTTGGAACGTAGGACTTATGGACGGGGGTTCGATTCCCCCCGGCTCCACCAATTAGACGCTTTGTTGCGTAGGTATTTTATATGGCAAGCAATGACGTCCTAAAATCCAAACCAGCCCGCAGCGTGCTCGCCCGAATATTGCGCGGATTTATTATTTATCTTTGCCTGATCGCGGTGGGAGTGGCCCTTTGGGCCTGGATCTCGCTGTCGTGGTCTTACTCGGACGGTGAGCGGGCAGGTATATTACAAAAATTCTCGAATCGCGGTTGGCTGTGTAAAACCCAAGAAGGCGAACTTGCCATGTTTATTGTGGCGGGCGTGGCACCACAAATTTGGGAATTTAGCGTTCGCGACCCTGCAATATCGTTACAAATGAATGCTGCGGTGGGACGGCGCGTGCAGCTTCACTACACCGAACACCCTGGTATTCCGACTAATTGTTTCGCGGATACTCGCTATCTGGTGGATCGAGTCACCGTGGTGGACGCGCCCGCGGTTACGCGTTAGTAAGCGTTCAGTTTTTGCCCTAGGCCGTGGGTTTTCTGGATTTGCTGTTTGATAATCTCCGCGGTACGTAGTGCCAGCAAGCCATCCTTGCCGGTGACCTCGGGCCTTGTCCCGGTCAACGCTGCTTGTAAGAACGAGGCTATTTCCGCATTGAGCGCATCGCTTTGATCGTAGTTATTTTCTTCGATCGCGACCTGCGGCATACCATCGGCACCGACACCCTGCTTGCGAATCACCGTTAATATTTTCTGCTGTAAATCAACCGACAGGTAAGCATCATCCTGAAACAAGCGTAGTTTTCGTTCAGTCTTGAGGCTAACCCGACTCGCAGTCGCATTGGCGACACAACCATTTGCAAATCTTATGCGCGCGTTCACGATGTCGGTCTCGCTTGAGAATACGCTACTGCCGATGGCGTCGACCGCAACCACTTCAGAGCGCACAATGCTCAGAATTAGATCAATATCGTGGATCATTAAATCCAATACCACATCGACGTCAGTACCCCGATGCTTAAACGGCGCAAGACGCGCCGACTCTATAAATCTTGGCACCTTCAGAATGGGCTGTAGTGCCTGAACGGCTGCATTAAATCGTTCCAAATGCCCTACTTGTAAGACTTTTTTGGCCTGTCCTGCAATCTTCACTAGCAGCGCGGCATCATCGACCGTTACCGTCATCGGCTTCTCTACTAAGACATGGACTCCCGCCTCAAGAAAAGTTTTGGCGATTTCAAAATGAGTTGCAGTTGGAGTCACAATACTGACTGCATCGACTAGACCGAGTAATTCGCGATAATCGGTGTAAGCCACGACGCCCAATTCAGCGGCCAACGTGGCGCCCGCTGCAACCGCGACATCGGCGACCCCGACTAGCTGACTTGCGGCCAAAGTGGCATATTTTTGCGCATGAAATCGCCCTAAATAGCCACTCCCGATAACAGCGGTTCGCAATACTCTAGCGGTGGTTGAGGTAGTCATCACGCCATTCTACCGCCCTAAACCGATTGACAACGGTTTGGTTTACAATGGGGGATGCGTTTTTCAAATTTCTTAAATTTTGTACCGCAACACGTAATAGGACGCCAGGCCAGTCTCGCTCTGATTGGACTTGGTCTCGGACTAATTGTATTGCCGGCCTTTATTTTTGTTGCCGGATCACAAGTGCTGGGCCGCTATGACGGCGCGAGTCTTGGTACTACTTATTCCAGTATCTACGGGGGTCTTAAAACCCGATCCATAGCCGCTTGGATTATGGTACTCGGCCCATATGGATTTTATCTGCTTGTTAAAGGGCTACGTTATTGGTGGCGTCCCAGCAGTAAATTAGCCTAGATCCGCCCTCGTTAGCGAGTTCAGGGATTATGTTGCATTCGATTAGAACTGCGTCACAAAATTGAAGGGTTTTTCTGTAGAGCTTGTCGCAATTTGGGAACATAGACCCATGGCGATTAAAAAATCTTTGTCTGCACTTTTAAAACCAAGACAATTTAGCTTGCATCGTGCGCGTCTATCTGCGATTCCAGCTGAGCTCACCTTTGCAAGTAAGGCTGGACTCAGACTCTTAAGTGACGAGCAGCGCGGTGGCGATCCCTATAATACCTCCGGTAGCTTCGATCGCAGCCGTGCCTGGGAGCGGGTCAGCAAACGTTAATATGCTAGTGCACCCGGAATTCGCTGCCCGGATACCAATCTGGAAAACGCTGAGCCTTCGTCAATTGCAGCCCCACACTCAAATAAAGTTTCAAATCGTCGATCGTTCCACGTAAATCCCACTCGACGAGGTATTGATCTGCTGGCTGGTGATGGCGAAACGCCGCGAAATCGGTCAATTCTTTTTCGCCCCAAGTCGGACCGCGTGCCGCATCGTCTGTACCCGCTTTGCCATACAAAGCCGGGATCCCTTTTTTTGCGAAACTAATCTGGGATGATCGGTAATACTGGCCTTGGTAGGCATTCGGATCAGGCCGCATTTCCCGTCCTTGAAAATTAGCCGCATCCCGAAATAGCCCCTCTAACTCGGAATTTCCGTAACCAAACACCGTGACATCCCGAGTAGGTCCGCCGATGTGTAAAGTATCCAAGTTAATAACGCCCAACGTCTCGCGCAGTGGAAAAATTGGGTGTTCCACGTAGTAGGTCGACCCCAAAAGACCTGATTCTTCACCTGCCAGCGCCAAAAACACCATGCTACGATCGGGTTTTGGTAAGGTCCGGCTCAAGGACTGAGCCAGCATTAATAAACCCGCAGTTCCACTCGCATTATCACGCGCACCATTGAATAGATGATCCCAATGCGCGGTAAATAAGACGTATTCACGACCGCGATGGGTGCCGGGAAGTACCGCAACGACGTTTGAGGCCGTTAGCGTACGAATAGTGTTGTGGATCGACGCATCCACGCGCAGACCCAAGGACACAGGCTTAAACCCGGAACGTGCAGCCGCCTGCGAAAGCACGGCGAGATCGAGCTTGGCACGCCCAAACAACGCGCTTGCTGAGCTTGCGCTTAGCCACCCTTCCACTATCGGCAAATCTGCATTGGACTCGTGCGAGGCGTGCAGCTGGCGACCTGTCCAGGTATTGACCACCGCATTCCAAGATATTGCGGCCGCGCGAGCCTCATGTACTAACAAAACGCCGCTGGCACCGTGCCGCGCTGCTTCCTCTATTTTGTAGCGCCACAGACCGTAGGCCGTCATGGCGCTCGCAAAGCGTGGATCGTTGAGCAAAACCAGCACGGTTTTGCCCCGCACATCGGTGTTGGCATAATCATCCCAAGCGTACTCTGGCGCCACAATCCCATACCCCACAAATATGAGTTCGCTGCCTTGCAATTGGGTAACGGGCACTTCGCGCCGGGTCCAAATCACCATGTCCTCGCCGTAACGCAGTGGCAACGAACTAGGGAGCAATACTTTAAGGGATGCGTCAGTGGCTAGAATTTCAACCATCGGCACGGGTTGCAGGTAACTGGCACCACTGGCCGGTTTAAGCCCTAAATGGCGCAACTGTTCCACTAAATACTGAGTAGTCTTAACATCTCCCGAATCTTGCGGAAGACCGCCTTTGAATTCATCGGAAGATAAATTGCGAATATGCTCGCGAAAGCCTCGTTCGTCGATATCCGTTGAAGGCCGTACCGGCCGCGGACTATTGCCGGCGCAAGCGGCCAGTAGCGCTATAGCAAATCCCGCAATCGGCAGCCGAATAGAGCGAATTTGCACGTTTCTCAATGCTCCCACGTGGTTCAATGAACGAACGTCGCTACACGCGCTCATATACAATTGTGAATAACCAGTTTATCAGGAGAATGGGTACGGTGATGACCAATAGGCTTTCAGTCAAACGTTCGTGGATATACGGGCTTACGGTGTGTTTAAGCTCGGTGGGCCTTGCCGCCCTTTTAGGCGCCGCTATGACCCCTCCCGCTGCGGTCTTGGCAACCTCGGTCGCATTGGCAACCACCGAACAGGAGAATTATGTGGCGCGTCGGGTGAGCGACATAGTTGCCCACGAACACTATCGACGAGCACCGATTGACGACCGTTTATCGAGCTTGATACTGGACCGTTATCTCGATTCGATTGATGGTGGCCGTAGCTATTTCTATGCCAGTGATATTGCGGAATTTGAGCATTACCGCTATGAACTTGATGATGCGATCAAATCCGGTGAGATAGAACCCGCGTTTGTCATTTTTCGCCGCTATCAACAGCGCAGCCGAGAACGTATGAACTACGCCATTCAGTTGCTGGCCAAAAAACCCGATTTTAGTATTGACGAAACATTTAATTTCGATCGCGAAAAAGAACCCTGGCCTGCCAATGCCTCGGAGATGAACGAACTATGGCGCAAGCGAATAAAAAATGATGCACTGTCGCTAGTTGCGGCGGGTAAGCAATGGCCGGATGCGGTTGAAGTATTACGCAAACGCTATGAGCGGGTCGCCAAGCGAATGGACCAGAGCAAACCAGATGATGTATTCGAAGTCTTTATGAATGCCTTCGTGCTGTCATTAGATCCCCACTCGAATTATTTCTCGGCACGTAATTCTGAGGAATACAACATTCAGATGAGTCTGAGCTATGAAGGTATCGGTGCTTCACTACAGCTCACCGATGACTACGTCACTATTACCGACTTGATTGCCGGCGGACCCGCTGCGGTCAGCGGTAAACTCGCCGCCAATGATCGGATTACTGCGGTTGGCGAGGGCAAGGTTGGCGAGCTCAACGATGTCATCGGCTGGCGATTAGATGATGTGGTGCAAAAAATACGCGGACCTGGCGGAACCCTGGTTCGACTGCAAATTTTGCCGGCGGGTGCCGCCCCAGGTTCGGTGCAGAAAATTATAGAATTTACCCGCAACCGTGTTTCACTCGAAGCACAAGCATCGCATAAGGCGATGCGCATCGTGGAGCGCCACGGGCACGATGTAAAAATAGGTGTGATCACCGTACCAAGTTTTTACCAGGATTACGACGCCTGTCGAGCCGGTGTGAAGAATTGTCGCAGCACCACGCGCGATGTACAGCGCCTAATCACTGAATTACGCAAAGAGGGTGCGCAAGTACTAATCATGGATCTACGCGCCAATGGCGGCGGATTTTTACCCGAAGCCGAATCTCTGACAGGACTATTTATTCAAAAAGGTCCGGTCGTACAGCTGCGCGATACCACCGGACGTATAGAAGTTGATGATGACCCTGATCCAAGTATTTTTTATGACGGCCCGCTTGTCGTTTTGGTAGATCGATTCAGCGCTTCGGCGTCAGAAATTTTTGCCGGCGCGATTCAAGACTATGGCCGAGGCCTCATTATTGGGCAACAAACCTATGGCAAGGGTACCGTACAAAATGCGCACCCCTTGAACTACACCGTATTTGGCCGCAAACCCGATTTAGGCCAGCTCAATGTGACAATCGGTAAATACTATCGAATTACTGGAGAAAGCACTCAGGATCGAGGCGTGAGCCCTGATATCACTATGCCGTCCTTAATTGATGCTAACGAGGTTGGCGAAAGCACTCGTGATCGCGCCCTACCGTGGGATCACATCGCCGCCGCACCATTCAAGCCGCACGGAGACTTGAAACCCGCTGCGTTAAGCTTGCAAAAATTACATGATGCGCGCACCGAGCATAGTGCCGACTTCAAATATTTGCAGGAAGATATTACGGCATTACAGTCTATGCGTAACCAAAAGACATTGTCGTTATCGCTGTCCGTACGCGAGACGGAACGTAAACGTCTGGAAGGTGAGCGACTAGCGAGGGAGAACACCTGGCGCGCATCGCATCATATTGCGCCCTTAAAATCCTTAGAGGAACTCAAAGACGACGGGGCAGCCGGAGTTTTGCTGGAGGAAGCCTCACAAATTGCGGCAGATTTTGCTGACATGGGGAGCCGTTCAGGCGGTCCGATGCTAACTCATATAACCTCCGGGATAAGCCCGTAAGGTCATACCCCTTAACGCAACAGCAAGGTATAAATATCCCAATAGTCATCTGCGAGTACATTCCAAACTGGGGCCGTATTGGCTGTTGACAGTGAATCTGTGGTCGGTACGGTATCCTCGGAATTACGGTACTCGCAGGTGGATCGCAGACGATCTAATTTCACTTTCACTGCCCCCATCGGCGGCTTCTGGCCAGTTACCGCATTGCGGGCTTGTTGCACACGGTGCATATAGTCGTTGCATTCTGCTGCCGAACCGAAAGTCATTTCGTGCACCCTACGTGCAACTGATTCCTTGGTCTTCGAGGTCACACCGTACGCATCGATGGTCTCACAAAGAATCTCAGCATAGCCCATAACCGCCATGTTAATACTGCGTCGCGTCACCAGCGAAATGCCAGAAAACTCAGGTGCTGCCTCACTCAAAAGAGCGCTTCGTGCCGCATGTAATTCGCCAACCGTAGCGTCGGCCACCTGCTCGGCGTTTCGGATAGTGGCAAGTTCCTTGATGCGGCGGCGGCGTTCAAAATAGTGCCAAAAAGCGGTCAGGCGCGAAATGACTAGTTGCGCGGTAGTGAATTGTTCGCGTTGCGCATCGGCATGTGCAGCGGCGGCACTTAAACGTGTGTCAATATCGGCCAGTTGTGTCGCTACTGCAGATTGGCTCTCGATCTTATGCCTGGCAATCTCACGAGTCTCCTGTTGACGAGTCAGCTCCTGCACAAATACCGTCAATTGTTGATGACAGATCTTCCATAGAGCACGTAATTGAAAGTACACCAGTGCCCCGGGTCCCAACTTTGGATCACCGAGCAATTCCGCTAATGCATCGGTTTGTTCTTGAATGCGAATGGTGGCGCCTTCTTGTTGCTTAAGGCGATCATGCAATAGATGCAGCTCATCTTGCAGATCGGCGTAGGCTTTTTTTAAGCCCGCGCGATTCTGAAAGAGTTGCATAAGCCGCTCTTGTTCTGGACTTACCCCGCCCGATTCGGCACTTGTTTTAAGAAAATTCAACTTATCCAGCAAAATGCAGCCTATCCTTCAAACCGATGTCCACGTTCAGCGCAATATTCAAGCCATTTATTTAACAACATATTGCGCGTCCAACGCTGATCTAGTTCACGGTTAAGCCCTGAATGCAGCTGAGTCAACTGCGGATGTCGGCGAAAGCCGCGATAACTGCGGACTTCAGCCAGTCGGGCATCGTGGTACACACAGACTTCCAAGTCCGGATCTGCAATAACTTGGCCTAAATCTTCAAATTCATACGTAAGGCGGAATATGCTGGTGTAGCGGCTAAGCTCTAGCGGTTCTAAATACAAATTGCAATCGCTCGCAACACTCGATACTTGCGCACACACTACCGCCCGCAAATCCGGTACCAACCATCCCAGCCGCACGAAATTACTCTCGTACAGTGTCATCAAACCAACAAAGCTTCCGGCTTGCGCACGCCAGGAAGTTGCACACCATTGATCAGTTATCATGTTCTCACTATACCATGCGGCCCCCTCTATTTTAGGGGCGTAGTCGGCGTTCAATTCCGGTACGATCTAAAATCCGGCTGGATATTTCCTCGATGGAACACTCGGTCGCATCAATCACTGGGATGCTATTGCGCTCGTATAGCGACTCTGCGGCACGCACTTCGAATGCGACTTGCGATGCAGACGAATAGCGGCTATCGGGGCGTCGTTCCTGACGGATTTGTTGTAGGCGCTCCGGTTTAATGGTCAAGCCAAACAACTTAACGGCGTAGGATTCGAGCGCGTGTGGCAGTTTTCTTGATTCAAAATCCTCTTCCGTCAAAGGGTAATTCGCTGCAAAAATTCCGTATTGCATCGCTAAATATAAACAAGTTGGCGTCTTGCCGGAACGTGACACACCTATCAGAATAATATCCGCGCGCTCGTAATCCCGAAGCACAGAACCATCATCATTGGCGAGCGCAAAATTGGTCGCATCAATACGCTTGGCATAATCATGGGTATCGGCCATGCGATGAGCTCGTCCAGCCATATGCGAAGACTGAGTCTTTAGCTCATTTTCAAGAGGTCCTAAAAAAGGGTCAAAAAAATCTAAGAAAAAACCGGCACTGCCGCGAACGATATTGCGTACATCCTCTTGCACTAAGGTACTGAATACAATAGGCCTGATGCCTTCCTCAGCCGCTACTCGATCAATCCTACGGACCGCCTCAACAGCCTTGTCAACGGTGGAGATAAATGGCACAGTCAGTTGCCGGAATTCCATCCCGTCGAACTGGATCATAAGGCTATGACCCATTGTCTCTGCGGTGATGCCGGTTTGGTCGGAAACAAAAAATACGGTTCTTTTGATCACTGTACTCTCGAAGTTTGCCGCGCGATTTGCCAAGTGTTTCATTTAATGGAAAATTCAACAAGCTATGCGAAACCCCTACATCATCCCTCTTAATAGCGTGAGAAACACCGACGTCGCAATAGTAGGCGGGAAAAACGCCTCGATCGGTGAGATGATCGCGAATTTAAGCGCACTAGGTGTATCAGTGCCCGGTGGATTCGCAACCACGGCGCACGCATACCGAGATTTCTTAAGCCAGAACGGACTTGACAGCCGAATAAAAGCCACTCTCGACACTTTAAACGTCGATGATGTTGAAAAATTAGCTCAAGTGGGCAAGCTAATACGCAGCTGGATACTCAATACTCCTTTTCCGCCCCGCCTTCGAGAAGAAGCGGTCGTGGCGTGGCGTCAAATGGGGAAAGGCAATGAATTTGCGGTTGCGGTACGATCATCGGCTACCGCAGAAGATTTACCCGAAGCCTCGTTCGCCGGCCAACAAGAGACTTTTCTTAATGTTCGCGGAGAGGAACATTTATTGACCTGTATGCATGAGGTCTATGCGTCGCTGTTTAACGATAGGGCAATCGCCTATCGCGTACACAATAATTTCGATCACAGCGAGGTCGCTCTGTCGGTAGGCGTTCAATACATGGTGCGTAGCGATTTGGGTAGTTCGGGAGTCATGTTCACCCTCGATACAGACTCCGGTTTCCGCGATGTAGTATTTATCACTTCGGCTTACGGTTTGGGCGAAACCGTGGTTCAAGGGGCAGTTAATCCCGATGAGTTTTATGTCTATAAACCCGGGCTGCGCGCAGGTCTGCCTTGCGTATTGCGGCGTAATCTGGGAGGCAAGGCTATCAAAATGGTCTATGGCGAAAGCGACTCGCACGAGCGCGTTCGAAATATTGAGGTGACGCACAGCGATCGAAATCGATTTTCCATAGACGACGCCGATATCTTGAGCTTAGCCCAGCAAGCCCTGATCATCGAGGATCATTACAAGGCACCCATGGATATCGAATGGGGCAAGGACGGTAGCACGGGTAAGATCTACATTTTACAAGCCCGCCCGGAAACCGTGCAAAGTCGAGCGGGACGATCCATTCAACGCTTTACTTTAAAATCGCGCTCAACATTGCTCACCACGGGTCGCAGCATCGGTCAACGCATTGGTGCGGGTCGTGCAAGAGTCATTA
>JAYVYN010000160.1:0-4677 GCA_043784265.1 Gammaproteobacteria bacterium
GATGGCATTGACGAATATCGCCTGGAGAGCAATGGGCTCACGGTTTTGTTGGCGCCAGATCACTCGGCGCCGGTCGTCACCTTTCAAGTGACTTATCGAGTGGGTTCGCGCAATGAAGTGACCGGTACCACGGGGTCAACTCATTTGTTAGAACATTTGATGTTCAAAGGCAGTGAGGGTTTTAATGATCCCAAGGGTAATAGTGTTAAGCAGTATTTGGAACGGGTCGGTGGACAATACAACGCCAGCACAGGAGAAGATCGTACCAATTACATAGCAACTCTGGGGCGTGCGAACTTAGAGGGCTATATTGCTATTGAAGCGGATCGTATGCATCGTCTGTGGTTGCATGACGCTGACAAACAATCCGAAATGACGGTGGTGCGCAATGAGTTTGAACGGGGTAAGAACAATCCCGATTCGGTACTGATGGAAGAGGTGACGGCTGCGGCTTACCAAGCGCTGCCTTATCATCATTCGGTGATAGGTTGGCGAAGTGATATTGAAAATGTACCCATCGGAAAATTACGAGACTTTTACGATACATTTTATTGGCCGAATAACGCGACCGTTTCGGTGGTAGGCGATTTAGATCCAGTCGCCACTCTGGGATGGATTAAGAAATATTACGGTGCTTATCCGCGTTCGCAGAGCGAAATTCCACACATGTACACCGAAGAGCCCGCGCAGAGCGGGGCGCGTCGAGTAATCGTTAAACGTCCGGGAGAACTAGGTACCGTCATAGTTGCGCACAAGGTTCCGAATGGGCTTGATAAGGATCAACCCGCCTTAGATATGCTCGATTCCATTTTGAGCTCAGGCAAGAACGCACGTCTTTACCGGGCACTAGTCGATCACGGTCTTGCGTTGAATGCAGGAGCCGATGTCGATTTGCGACGCGATATGTCGCTGCACGTGCTATTCGCAGCGCTTGCACCCGGCGCTACCCATGATGGCGTCGAGAAAGCTCTGCTCGCGGAAATTACAAAAATTAAGGAAAGCGGAGTTACAACCGAAGAAATCGACCGAGTGAAACAGCAATATTTGGCCGCCGATGCCTACAAACGCGATGGCACCGCGGGTATTGCGGCCGAACTCAACGAATGGGTTGCGATCGGCGATTGGACTGAATACGTGAAATTTCCTCAGAAGATTGCACTAGTTACTGCTGCCGATGTGCAACGCGTTGCCAAACAGTATTTCAACGAAGATCAAAGTACCACGGGTTGGTTTATACCGGTACTACCGCCGGCGGAGAAGGGTACGTGAAACAGCCATCTATATTAGTTTTCGGTTTTTTGCTAAGTGGCGTGGTCAGCGCGTCGATGCTAGAGCACACGCACCGCTCCAAAGTCGCAGGTATCGATGTCATTACCTATGCGAGCGCGGTCAAAGATGTCGTGGTTATCTCAGGCGCAATGCCTGCAGGGGACGCTATGGCCGATCCCAGCAATGCAGCCGTGCCCACTTTGAGCGGAATGATGCTTGACCGCGGCACTACTAGCCGCGATAAGTTCGCCATTGCGAAATTGCTGGATAATGTGGGTGCCAGCATATCGTTTAATGTCAGCACTCAATCCTTAAGCATTTCAGCAAAGTGTCTTAAGAAGGACTTGAAGTTAGTAATCGCATTGCTTGCCGATGATTTACGCAATCCGAAATTGCTGCCAGGGGAGTTTGCTAAAGCCAAGCAACAACTGATCGGTTCGTTAGAAGCTTCTTCACAGAGCACCGACGCACGCGCGCATGAGAGTTTTTCTCGTGCAATATTCCCTGACAGCCATCCCAATCATGCGCCGGCAAGTAGTGAAGTCCTAGTAGCAGCACAACGCGCAACGCTGGCGGATGTGAAAGCCTTCCAGGCGAAATTTTACGGTCCTTTGCATATGACGTTAGTCGTGGTGGGCGATGTAGCTTCGCAAGACGTTATCACTGACATAGATCAAGCCTTTGCCGGTTGGGCAGGGGGTCAAGATTATATACGCGCTAACAAGCCTGCTGAAGCGGCAGCAGGTGTAGAGCGGCTGGTGCCGCTAAGTGACAAACCCAGCGTGTCAGTTATTTTGGGACAACCGACCGGTTTGCAATATCGTGACCCCGATGCGCTAGCCTTGCGCGTGGGTACTGCTATCTTCGGCAGAGGTTTCACCGGTCGATTGATGTCCACGGTACGGGATAAAGAAGGCCTAACCTATGATATTGGTGCGGGCGTGATGGACGATAGCATCACCGATGGCGCATGGAGTATTACGGCAAGCTTTGCACCGGCTTTACTGGATAAGGGTATGGTCTCTACCCGCAGGGAGTTAGACCGTTGGTGGAAGGACGGTATCACTGAGAAGGAACTCAGTGAGCGCAAGCAAGGACTCATTGGTGGATATCAGGTCGGACTGTCAAGTACCGCAGGAGTTGCCTTCGCGATCGTCAGCGCGGTGCAACGTGGATATGATTTGAATTGGCTTGACCAGTATCCGGATGCGATCAATGCCTTGACCCGGGAACAAGTCAATCACGCCATTCACAGCCATTTGGATCCGGGAAAAATGACTGTAGTCAAGGCAGGCAGCATGCGGGTGGGTGCGCAATGATGAAGTTTCAGACTTTCACGCTAGTTTGCGGGATGTTGGGTGGTTTTAGTGCGTATGCCGTTGAACTCAGTTCCGGAATTGAACTGCAATATCTGGATCACTCGGTACGTCCACAAGACGATTTTTACCGGTATATTAATGGTAAATGGTTGGACGCTACGGTCATACCGGCTGACAAAAGTTCCTACGACTCGTTTAATATTGTTTATGACAAGACCCAGGACCAACTGCATACGATTGTGAATGAATTGACAAAATCGCAGAAAGTTACTGACGCTGAGCAGGTAAAAATTGTTAATTTGTACGCGAGTTTTATGGATGAGGCGGCATTAGAAGAGCACGGCGGAAAGCCGTTAGCTGCTGAATTTGCTCGCATCAACGCGTTGCAAAAAATCGAGCAAGTTCCCACATTGATTGCGCATTTAAATCGAATCGGTGTGACTGCTCCCTATGTTTCTCAAGTGCATCAAGATGCCAAGGATTCGTCGAAATACGTTTTCGATATTGGCCAGGCGGGTCTCGGGATGCCCGATCGTGATTATTATTTGGGAACGGAATCTCAGTTGGTTAAAACTCGTGCTCAATACGCTGAGCATATTGAGAAAATGCTTAAGCTAGCGGATAATCCGGCCGCTAGGCAAAATGCGTTAGCCATTGTAAAACTTGAACACGCGCTGGCTAAAATTCAATGGTCAAAAGTTGAATTGCGGGATCCGGTCAAAGCCTATAACAAGTATGAATTCGCCAAACTATCGGAACTTGCTCCATTTTATAATTGGCAAGCATATCTTGACGAAGCGGGAGTCAAGGGTCGAACCAATTACCTGATTGTATCGCAACCTAGCTACATTCACGGTTTCAATCAATTATTACGCAGTACTCCGTTGTCAGTCTGGCGCGAATACTTTCGTTGGCATGTACTGAGTTATTTCGCACCTTATCTGAATAAGGCGTTTGTCGATGAGAATTTTGCCTTTTACGGCGTCGTGCTCACGGGCGCAGAAACTAATCGAGTTCGCTGGAAGCGCGGCCTTGAACTTGTCGATTCATCAATGGGTGAGGCATTGGGGAAATTGTATGTGGCAGCCTACTTCCCACCAGCCGCCAGAGATCATATTGAACAATTGGTGAAGAATTTGTTGGCAGCTTATCACGCCGATATTGGTGTGCTCGATTGGATGGGGCCTGAAACTAAGCTTAAAGCGGATGAAAAACTTGCAAAATTCACGGCGAAAATTGGTTACCCCACTCGTTGGCGTGACTACGCCTTACTTGAAATCAAGCAAAATGATTTATTCGGTAATGTTAGACGTGCCGCAGAATTTGAGTATCAACGCAATATCAATAAATTAGGTCAACCGATAGATCGGAGCGAGTGGGACATGAATCCCCAAACAGTTAACGCATACTACAATCCTGAGCGCAATGAGATTGTATTTCCAGCAGCTATTCTGCAACCGCCGTTTTTTAACGCCGAGGCCGATGATGCAGTGAACTACGGCGGTATTGGTGCGGTGATTGGCCATGAGATCAGTCATGGCTTTGATGATCAGGGTAGTCAATATGATGGAACGGGGAATTTATTAAGTGCTCCTGGTTGGTTTAAGGCAGAAGATTTGGTGAAATTTAAGGCCAAAAGTAGTGCGTTGGTTAAGCAGTATTCCGCTTACTCGCCGGTGCCCGGATATCCGGTCAACGGCGAACTTACTCTCGGTGAAAATATTGCTGATAATTCGGGGCTTTCGATCGCATACAAGGCGTATAAATTATCGTCAAGATCCGCCTTGCCACCTATTATTGACGGATTTAGTGGTGCGCAGCGATTTTTCATGGGCTATGCTCAAGTTTGGCGTGGCAAAACTCGCGATGCGGCGGCGATTCTTTATATTAAGTCTGATCCTCACTCTCCCGATAAATTCCGCGGCTTGCTTCCGGAAATGAATCAAGAACCTTTCGATGAGGCTTTTAGCGTCAAACCGGGTGACAAGATGTACCGCTCGAGAGAGCAACGCGTTTCGATGTGGTGACGAGCGCCACGGCCGGGCTTTTCTAAACCTTGGCGGTACCCTAATAAGTCTTCGAGCACGCG
>JAYVYN010000161.1:0-11002 GCA_043784265.1 Gammaproteobacteria bacterium
ATATGTACGCGGCGTGGCGCGCTTTCTCGATTCTCGGCGGATTGAAGTGAATGGTCGCATATTAAGCGCCTCGCACATTGTTATTGCGACCGGCGGTAGGCCCGTAGTCCCTGATATTTCGGGCGCACAGTATGGAATTACCTCGGATGGTTTTTTCGAATTGGCGCAAGCACCTAAGCGAGTGGCGATTGTTGGCAGTGGCTACATAGCCTGCGAGCTCGCGGGCGCTTTTCAGGAACTGGGTAGCAAAGTTGAGTTATTTATTCGCAAAGATCGGATTTTAGGGCAGTTTGACGCGATGCTGGGTGCTGCCCTAGTGCGCGAAATGCGCGCGCAAGGCATGCTGATTCATGAACACGTTGCGCCTGTTGGCTTGAGGGAGGCCGGCGGCCTGAAGACAGTGCTCACCCAGAATAGCGAGTATTCCGGTTTTGACACAGTGTTATGGGCGGTTGGGCGCGCGGCGGATGTGGACGGTTTGGGTTTAGCGAATGCGGGTGTGCAAATCGACGACCAGCAGTTCATCGGCACTGATCAGTATCAAAATACCAATATAAGTGGCGTGTACGCGATTGGTGATGTCACGGGTCGCGCCGCGCTCACGCCAGTAGCGATAGCTGCGGGACGTCGACTTAGCGACCGATTATTTGGCGGCCAACCTCAGCGTTACCTCGATTATCGACTGATCCCCACCGTAGTATTCACCCAACCGCCCATTGGCACTGTAGGCGTCACCGAAGCTGCGGCGCGTGCCGAGTACGGTGATACTGTTAAGACCTATGTGACAGATTTTGTGCCGATGTATCACGCATTATTACAGCGAAAAACACGTACTGAGATGAAGCTCATTTGCGTAGGTTCCGAGGAAAAAATTGTGGGCTGCCATATTATTGGCGCCGGTGCTGATGAAATGCTGCAAGGTTTTGCGGTGGCGATTCGCATGGGAGCGCTTAAGCGTGATTTTGATGATACGGTGGCCATACACCCCACCAGCGCCGAAGAACTGGTTACGATGCGTTAAATGCCCCTACGTCAATACCAAGGGTTTACCCCAACATTGGGGCTGCGAGTCTATGTGGACGAATGTGCGCTAGTGATTGGCCGAGTTAGTATGGGTGAAGATGCGTCGATATGGCCTTTTGCGGTGGCTCGTGGCGATGTGAATACCATCGAAATAGGTGCCCGGACCAACATCCAAGATGGAAGCGTATTGCACGTAGTTCATGATGGCCCCTACCAGCCGGGTGGGCTATCCCTGGTGATTGGCGACGACGTGACCGTGGGTCATAAAGCCATGTTGCACGGTGCGCGGGTGGGACATCGCTGTCTTATTGGTATGACGTCGGTAATATTAGACGGCGCGGTGGTCGATGATGAGGTGATTGTTGCCGCAGGTAGCGTAGTCGCTCCAGGCAAGCATCTTTTGTCGAGGGGGCTTTATATGGGAAACCCCGCCAAGCGTGTGCGTGAACTTCTGGCGCAGGAAATAGAGGCACTGATCTACGGTGCGCGGCACTACGTGAAACTCAAGGATGCTTATCGACTAGGCGTAGTTTAGGAGTGCTGCGATAGGGCTTCGAGTACCGGTTGGGTATCGGGGCGAATTGCTCGCCACATATAAAAAGACTCAGCGGCTTGTTCAACCAGCATCCCCCAGCCCTTGGTCGTGCGCTTTGCGTGTAATGATTTAGCCCACAGCGTAAACGGCGTATGACCGCGGCCATAGGCCATGTCATAGCAGATAGTACCTTCGCCAACTAAACCTGCCGGCATTTCAGGCATCTCGCCTTGTAAACTGGCGGAAGTGGCGTTGAGAATGAGGTCATAGTGCGGGCCGCGAACTTCACTGAAGCTGCAGGCACTTATCGGCCCTAAGTCTGCGAATTCATCAGCCAGAGCGCGAGCTCGCGCCGGGGTGCGATTGGCGATCACTATCTCGAGCAATTGGCGCTCCATCAAAGGAGCGAGTACGCCGCGCACGGCGCCGCCCGCACCTAGGATTAATATGCGCTTGTTAGCAAGCTCGAAATTCAAGTTGTGTTCCAAATCGCGGATTAGGCCCAGTCCGTCGGTGTTATCGCCAAGCAAAGTGGCGTCGTCGCGCAATATCAGCGTATTCACCGCTTTTGCGCGCGCCGCACGCGGCGTCAGCTCATTAACTATTTCGGCCGCAGCTTGTTTATGCGGTAACGTGATATTGAGACCGCGAACACCACCTGCAAATAATTGTAGTATCTCGCGCCGAAAATTTGCCGGTGATATATCGAATAAACGGTAGGTTAATTGCTGGCCAGTGGCTTTGGCGAACATGCCGTGAATAAAGGGCGACCAACTGTGAGCGACTGGGTGGCCGACCACACCGTATTGGTGTTGGGCGTGCCCGAGAGCGGTCGCGGGATCCGCAAAAGTCATTCGTGCAACCATTGCGCTGCGCGCTTCGCAAAATAAGTCAATATTCCGTCTGCGCCGGCGCGTTTCATCGCCACTAACGATTCTAGGGCGACCGCGCGCTCGTCTATCCAACCATTCTGGGCCGCCGCCATAATCATCGAATATTCACCACTGACTTGGTACACAAAGGTCGGCACACCAAATTGCTCCTTAATACGCCGCACAATATCCAGGTAGGGCAGGCCGGGCTTGATCATGACCATATCCGCGCCCTCGGCGAGGTCCAAGGCGACTTCGGTCAACGCTTCGTCCGAGTTCGCGGGGTCCATTTGGTAGCTTGATTTATTGCCTCTGCCCAATTGACCGGAAGACCCCACCGCATCGCGGAACGGGCCATAGTAAGCGGAAGCATATTTTGCAGAGTACGCCAAAATACGCGTATTCACGAGACTTGCATTTTCAAAATTTTGGCGAATGGCTCCAATGCGTCCGTCCATCATATCGGACGGCGCTACTATATCGGCTCCCGCATCCGCATGCGAGCGGGCCTGGCGTACCAAAGTTTCGACGGTTAAATCGTTGAGTACATAGCCCGAATCGTCAATCAGGCCATCCTGGCCGTGGGTAGTAAAGGGGTCTAAAGCCACATCGGTTATCACACCCAGGGCGGGATATTCTTTTTTTATGGCCCGTACGGCAGCTTGAGCGATACCGTCGGGGTTCCACGATTCGCGCGCGTCCAAGGTCTTTTTTTCCATTGGCGTAACTGGAAACAGTGCGATCGCTGGGATCCGTAGTTGCACCAATAGAGCGCATTCGCGCAGTAGTTCGTCGATAGACAGTCTCTCGATGCCGGGCATTGAGGCAATGGCTTGGCGAACCTTGCGCCCCTCGGTCACAAATACCGGATATATCAATGAATCGACGCAAAGATGCGTTTCCCGGATCAAACGCCGCGAAAAATCGTCGTACCGCATGCGACGCATGCGGGTGTGTGGAAATGAAAGGGCTGATTTCCCGGTCATCTTAGTTATGACTCCCTGTTTAACTACTCTGCAACCACGCGAGCATAACGCGCTACTATCGCCATGGCGACATATTCGGGCGGGTACTGATTCAAATATGAAGGCTGAGACTGTCGAAATTCCCAAGCGCGCACGCTTTCAGGCCCTTTGCCAGCGATTACGCCCCGATCTGCTGCGGTTTGCCTTCTGGTTGTCGCGTGATAGGGCATTGGCGGAGGATGTGGTGCAGGAAACCCTGCTGCGCGCGTGGAAGGCGCAGGATTCGCTTTTGGATGAAGCTGCGGCTAAACCGTGGTTTTTGACCATTATACGGCGCGAATATGCGCGAAGTTTTGAACGTAAGCGCCTAGTAACCGTCGATATCGATGATTTAATTGCGAGCGAGGAGCCAACCATCGGCTGCGCGCAAAGTGACGAATTGGCCGAGATGCGCGTGGCGTTGTTTAAACTACCTGATGAGTATCGAGAACCGCTGGTGTTGCAAGTGTTGATGGGCTATACGACTGCCGAGATTGCTGCGGAACTTAAGTTGTCCAACGCGGCGGTGCTTACCCGATTGTTTCGAGCGCGTAAGCAGTTGCGCGTGCTATGTGGTGAAGATATTCGTCTGGATCCCGAGGAATAATGAACTGCAACCAATATAGACGCGCAATACTCGCCGATCCTAAGGGATTGGACTTGGGAGTGCGCGGGTCCGAGATTGAGCATCTGCGCGCGTGTGCGGAATGCACGACATTTACAGCCCACCTCAGCAGTTTTGAAGGTAAATTGCAGCGAGCCCTCGATGTGGAACTCCCCGTGCAAAACGCGTTACCGCCGCACATTGCGTTGCGAGCGGACAACGAAGTGGTGGTCCCGTTACGTGGCAAGACACGAGAGACGGGTGCGGCAGCTAAGGCGGGTAGCCATCACACCCACCAGCCAGCGCCCATGTCACGGCGTTGGCTGGCAATCGCCGCCAGTGTGCTGGTGGCTATTGGCTTAGTTAGTGCCTTGTGGCTGGTGGATCCAAGCCGAACCTTAGCGGCGGATGTGGTCACTCATATGGGTGGCGAGCCGCAGGCTTGGGTAGGTACCGTTGCCGTGCCTGATGCTGACCTTAAAAAAATATTACAGGACTCTCATTTGCATCTTCGTGATGGGAACACTGTCGTAACCTACGCAAGTAGTTGTTTGTTTCGGGGATTTCGCGTGCCACATCTGGTGGTGCAAAGTGCGAATGGTCCGGTAACGGTTATGATTTTGCTACATGAGTCTGTGGCAAAAGCTCGGCAATTCAGTGAACAAGGTTATGCAGGCGTGATTCTGCCGGTTGCCGGTCACGGAAGTCTTGCGGTATTGGAACGAGGTTCAGCTGCCGATCTTGACGGCATTGAGAAAATTGCTGCGACTCTAGTCCGTGCTGTGTGGACTAACTAAGACTGCTAAGACCGCCAAGCTCATTGAGGCTAGATTCGCTCGGGTGTTAGGCGCTCGATCTCCACATAACCCGCACCCGGCGTGGCGATGCCGCTGTGAATAGCCTGATAGGCTGCACGTAGATATTCATCGGCGCCATAAGGCGGGTTGACGATCATAAGACCGCTACCGGCAAGGCCGACGCCCGCATCATCCGGATGAATGGCAAGATCGGCGTAGAGTATTTTGGGAATACCTAGGGCTTCGAATCTGGCGTGCACCATGCTACGTTGATCAGCACTGCGAATTGGGTACCACATCAGGAAAATGGCGCTGGGCCAGCGTCGATAGGCATCGCTAAAGGCTTTGAGCATTATTTTCAATTCATCGAGGCTCTCATAAGGGGGGTCGATAAGCACCAGTCCGCGCCGCTCCTCGGGCGGCAATAAGGCTTTTAGGGCGACATAACCATCGTCGATATCAGTGCGAATTTTACCCAACGATTCGACTTCGCGATCAATGCTGCGCGCCTCGGCGGGAAGGATCTCTATGAATATGGCGCGGTCTTGAAAACGCAGGCTGCTCGCGATCAGCGCGGGTGATCCGGGGTAACGGGCTAGACGTTTGCCACGTCGTGCTCGTATGGCGGCGAAGTACGTAGCGAGCGCCTCATCGCCTATCTTATTGAGAATAAGGCGTTGAATGCCGCGTTCGGCCTCACCGGATTTTTGAATTTCGGGAGCCTGCATATCATAAACACCGCGTCCTGCGTGAGTATCGAGTACAAAGAATGGTGCGTCTTTGCGTTTCAAGGCCTCCAGGCAATAAATCAGCCCCACGTGCTTGGCGATGTCGGCAAAATTTCCTGCATGGTAGATATGTCGATAGTTCATGGCATTAAATTAGTTCAAGCTCGGCGAGATAATTACGTGGTCGTAAAAAATCCGTATATAGCCGCGCCTCCGCTGATCCGGGTTCGGGGTGCCAGTCGTAATCCCACCGCACTAATGGGGGTAGCGACATCAGGTACGACTCGGTGCGGCCGCGTGATTGTAAGCCGAATAACGTGCCACGATCGTAAACTAAATTGAATTCGACATAGCGCCCGCGTCGATAGAGTTGGAAATTTCTTTCGCGTTCGGTGTAAGGGTGTGCTTGGCGACGTTCTAATATGGGTAGGTAGGCTTTTAGAAAATGGTCGCCTACACTGCGTGTCAAACCGAACGAGCGATCAAAACCGCCGTCATTGAGATCATCGAAAAATAATCCGCCTACCCCGCGCGTCTCGTTACGATGCGGCAAAAAGAAATAACGATCACACCAGTCTTTGTATTTTTCATAGGTGCCTTCGCCAAAGGGTAGGCAGCTTGCACGCGCTATCTTGTGCCAGTGTACGACATCTTCGTCAAAGGGGTAGTAGGGCGTTAGATCAAAGCCACCGCCGAACCACCACACCACCGGGCCTTTTACGGGCGTGGCAATTAAAAACCGAATATTGGCGTGGGTGGTGGGCGCAAAGGGATTGCGCGGGTGGAACACGAGCGACAAACCCATGGCTTCGAAAGGCGCACCCGCAATTTCGGGTCGCAAGCTCGATGCGGACTGTGGCATCTGTGCGCCGAATACATGCGACACCGAGACTCCCGCTTTCTCGAATACGCTGCCCTCGCTTAATACCCGACTCTCTCCACCACCGCCCTCGGGCCGCTGCCAGGCATCGCGACGAAAGTTTGTTGAATCAATATTTTCCACGGCAGTCGTAATACGATCGTGAAGTTCGACCAAATATTTCTTAACCGTCGCGCCTTCATTCAAGGTCGATCACCCTTAAGGTTTCTTTTTGGCAGCGCTCTTTTTAGCCGCAACCTTAGCCGTCGGCTTAACGGTGGGCTTAGTCGCAGGTTTTTTGGCTGTCTTCGCCACCGCTGCGGCGGATTCCGGCGTAGTTTTCTTGGCGGCTTTCGTAGAGGCCTTCTTAGCGACGGCCTTGGCGGGCGCCTTGCCCTTACCACCCTTGCGCCCCCATTTGCCGAAGGTGCGTGCGGGTGCTGCGGCTAGCATCGTTTGGCACTCTTCTAGCGAGAGGGTCTTAGGGTCACGATCTTTAGGTATTTTTGCGTTGCGTTCTTTATCGGTGATGTACGGCCCAAAACGGCCATTCAGTACTTGAATGCCCGCATCTGGGAAATCCAGTATCAGTCGATTGGCGTCGGCAACTTCCTTTTCGCGAATCACTTCCAGCGCACGCTCGGGAGTGATTTCATACGGGTCGTCGATTTTAAGCGAGACATATTTGGCGCCGTATTTGACGTAGGGTCCGAAGCGCCCGACATTGGTGGTAATTTCCTCGCCGGTCAGCGTCGTGCCTAGTTTACGGGGTAACTTGAATAGCTCCATCGCATCGGCATGGGTGATGAGGTCCATCTTCTGACCTGGCCGAAGCCCTGCGAAACGAGGTTTATCCTCATCGTCTTTGGTGCCGATCTGCACAAAGGGTCCAAAGCGTCCCATC
This sequence comes from Gammaproteobacteria bacterium, assembly GCA_043784265.1. Lineage (GTDB taxonomy): Bacteria > Pseudomonadota > Gammaproteobacteria > Steroidobacterales > Steroidobacteraceae > Bog-1198. The sequence continues at coordinate 7,327 of JAYVYN010000161.1, forward strand.
CGCACGCTCATTGGTTTACCACTGACTGGATCTACTCCGAGGTCACGCGCTTGAGCGACTTCTTCGCGGCTCACCGAGGTTTCGGTGTGGTTAACTAAATCAATGAAAGGTTTCCAGAATTTCTCCAGCAGCGGGACCCATTCCTGTTCGCCAGATGCGATCGCATCGAGCGAGTCTTCCATCTTGGCGGTGAAGTCGTAGTCCACGTAGGTGGTGAAATACTGGGTGAGAAAACGGCTGACGATCTTACCGATGTCGGTGGCAGTGAAGCGGCGACTCTCAATTTCCACGTACTGGCGGTCACGCAGGGTTGAAATAATGGAGGCATAAGTCGAAGGCCGGCCAATACCGTGTTCTTCAAGCGCTTTGACCAAAGAAGCTTCCGAGAAACGTGGCGGGGGTTCGGTGAAGTGCTGAGTCGGGACGACTCCCGTAAGGTTTACGCTATCGCCCGCTTGCATCGGCGGTAGCACGTGGTCGGTATCATCCTGGACCACATCATCCATGCCTTCTTGATAAACCGAGATGTAACCGGGTTTAATAAGGGTCGAGCCATTGGCGCGCAACACGGTGCGTTTGGTACCATCCGCACCCGCAAGCATGTCGACCGCCACTGTGTCGAAAATAGCGGGCGCCATTTGACAGGCAACGGTGCGTTTCCAAATCAATGAATAGAGCTTAAATTGATCCGCGTCGAGCTTGGACTCGATGTCATTGGGCAAAATGCTCGCTGAAGTGGGACGAATCGCCTCGTGCGCCTCTTGAGCGTTCTTAGATTTAGTGCGAAATACTCGTGGTTCTTCTGATAGGCCCTCTTGGCCGTAAAGCTGCACCACGACTTCCCGTATTTGCTCCACGGCTTCTTTGCCTAAGTTGAGCGAGTCGGTTCGCATATAAGAAATCAGGCCGACCGCACCCTCGCCAATATCCACGCCTTCATATAATTGTTGCGCCACGCGCATGGTTTTTTGGGCGCTGAAACTGAGCTTGCGTGCAGCTTCCTGTTGCAGGGTCGAGGTTGTGAAAGGCGGTGCGGGATTGCGGCGGCGTTGTTTGCGATCGACGTTCAGCACTTTTAAGGTACCGGCGGCCGCCGCACTTATAGTCTTTTCGACTTCACGCGCTTGCCCCTCGTTGGTGAAGCTAAATTGCTCGACTTTGGTTCCCTGATACTCAATCAATTTGCCGGGAAATTTCTGCGCGGACAGTTCCAGTTCCGCATCAATGGTCCAATATTCGCGGGCGATGAAGGCGGCAATTTCGTCCTCGCGTTCGCAAATCATGCGCAACGCCGGGCTTTGCACTCGGCCCGCTGATAGGCCGGGCCGTACTTTCTTCCACAGCAGCGGGGATAAATTAAAGCCGACTAAATAATCGAGGGCGCGCCGGGCTTGTTGGGCATTGACCAGGTCAATGGATAGCTCGCGCGGGGTTTCCATGGCTTCGCGTACGGCATTTTTAGTGATTTCATAGAAAGCCACGCGCTGCACGGTTTTGCCCACTAATTCGCCCTGGGCTTTCAGCAACTCGAATAGATGCCACGAGATGGCTTCGCCTTCGCGGTCGGGGTCAGTGGCCAGAAACAGCGATTTAGCTTTCTTGAGGGCGCGCGAAATGGCGTCGACGTGTTTCTGGTTGCGCTCCACCACTTGATATTTCATGGCGAAGTGATGGGCAGGATCGACCGCCCCTTCTTTGGGCACCAAATCGCGGACATGACCATAAGAAGCGAGTACTTCGAAGTCTTTGCCGAGGTATTTTTTAATGGTTTTCGCCTTGGCGGGCGATTCCACAATGACCAGATTGTTACTCAAGTTTATCTAAATTCTAGGGTGTCTAATGCAAGGCATCGGCGCGTTCGTCGAAGACCAAGTCTTCCATTTGCGCATAGGCGTATTCTTGGCCGGGCTGGCTAAAGAGCACCATTAGCACCACCCATTTCACTTGTTCTATGTCGATTTCATCGGCATCTAGCGCCATGAGGCGATCAATCACCAGTTCACGCTCGGTGCCTGACAAGATGCGAACATTTTCTAAATACATCAGATAGCCGCGCACGTCGGTATCCAGCCGTTGTAATTCCGGAACACTGAATACACGTACCGCACGCGCGGTAGCCTCGGCCACCTTGCCCAGCTGTTCACCGGATAAGCCATCGAGCCACTCCAGTGCGTGCGCGATATCAGGTTCCGCAAACCCGGCTTTGTCCAGTTCTTGTTTTAAAACTTCGTGAGCCGGTCGCGGTGCGTCTTCCGTGCTCATGTAGTTCTCAAACAAATAAATGAGTAGATCCAGAACGTTATCTTTCAAATCTAGAAGCTCCTAGCGATTCGGGAATAACGACCCCCGGGGGCAGCCTTTACATGGCCTTCGAGTTCGAGGATTAGCATCATCGAGGACACCGCGTCGGCTTTAAATCCACTACGAACCACTAATTGGTCGAGGTCTGTGGGGTCAAAGCCGAGCGCATCTAACAAGATTTTGTGATCCTTGTCCATGCCCGCCTCTGGAATCGAGCTAGCGGCCACGTGTTTGGTTGATTTGGGGTCATCGCTGAAAAACATCGAAAAGTTCAGTTCGCTTAATATGTCCGCTGCGGTTTCAGTGAGTTTTGCGCCCTGCCTAATCAGCTGGTGGCAACCGCGACTCAACGGATTATGGATCGATCCGGGAATTGCAAACACCTCGCGACCCACCTCGCCTGCGAGCCTGGCGGTAATCAATGAACCACTTTGGCGGGCCGCTTCGACCACCAAAGTCCCTAGGCTTAAGGCTGCGATAATGCGATTGCGCTGTGGAAAATGCGCAGCTCGGGGTGGCGTCTCCAAAGCGAATTCACTAATCAACGCACCACTTTGTGCGATCTTGCGGCTCAATGGCTGATTACTCGCCGGATAGATAATATCAAGCCCGCATCCCAACACCGCGATGGTGGTTCCCTGCGCCGCTAAGGCCCCGCGATGGGCGGCGGTATCGATTCCTTCCGCCAGCCCACTAATGATGGTAAGGCCACGGCTTGCCAGATATTTGGCGAATTCGAAGGCATTATCGCGGCCTTGCGCCGTGGGATTACGACTCCCGACGATGGCAAGTCCGGGTTCGCTTAAGACCTCGATATTGCCGTCGACGTACAAGGCGATGGGTGCCAGGGCAAGGCTTCGCAGCAGCGCTGGATAGCGCGGGTCGGTAAAGGAGACTAGGTGGTGATGGGGCGCTTCAAGCCAGCCCAGTTCGCTGGGGGTGGGGTTGGCGCTGGCGCCTTGTAGAAAGGCTCTGGTGGTGGCGGGAATCCCGGCTTGAGTTTGCGCATCGCTGGAGGCCGCTAGTAGGCCTTGTACGCCGCCTAGCAAATCCAAGGCGGTCGATAAAATAGCGACATTGAGCCCCGGCGCGCGGGTCAGGGTTATAAATTTTAGTGAATCGTGGGTATGCGGCATAAATGCGCATTATCACGCAATCTATCGCCGCACGCCGCTCCTTGATCTGCTGCAAGTGTCGAGATTAACTTGAGGGCCTAAGGCGCTACGGGTTTTCAACGCGGTCGGCTACCCGAATGATGTTCTTGGCTTCCATAATCAGACCGTAACTCATGCGCTCAAAGGTTTTAAATACCAAGAAAGTACCGGTCCGTTCGTCGGGTAGTCGCACCTTGGGGGCCAGTAAGTTGTTGCCAGCT
>JAYVYN010000162.1:0-32692 GCA_043784265.1 Gammaproteobacteria bacterium
GCGACATCGACCGTGTGTCCCACTTCGCGTAACGCCTTCGCTAAGTAATCGCGCGCAACCTCGTCATCCTCAACCACCAAGATGTGCATAAGCGTCTCTTAAAGTCCTTATTACCCGATTCACTACCGCACTAGCCTAGACCAGGCGGGTTACCAGCGGATACATTACCTTGATTAATATACAGTTAGGTCGTCAATTTGGGTCCAATATCCCGTTAAATAGTCATTTTGGGATACACTCCGCCGCTTGAAAACCCTTAAACGCATGGCCCCCAAAGTGGGGTTTGTAAGCTTAGGATGCCCCAAAGCGCTCGTCGACTCGGAACGTATTCTCACGCGACTACGGGCCGAAGGATACGAAGTCGCGGCAAGCTATGCGGCGGCTGACCTCGTAATTGTCAATACCTGCGGATTCATCGATTCTGCCATCGATGAATCGCTAGATGCCATTGGCGAAGCCCTTGCCGAGAACGGCAAGGTCATCGTCACGGGGTGCCTAGGAGCCCAGCCGCAGAAAATTCTGGACCGTCATCCGCAAGTCCTCAAAATTACCGGGCCGCAGCGCTATGAAGAAGTCGTCGCCTCAGTGCATGAGCACCTGCCGCCGTTACATGAGCCTTTTTTAGACCTGCTTCCTGCTCAAGGCATTAAACTCACACCGCGTCACTACGCTTACTTGAAAATCTCGGAAGGCTGTAACCATCGTTGCAGTTTTTGTATCATTCCCTCGCTACGCGGTGATCTGGTCAGTAGACCCATAGCTGAGGTATTGCGCGAGGCCGAAAATCTAGTGCGTGCGGGTGTCAAAGAAATTCTAGTAGTATCGCAAGACACCAGCGCCTACGGAGTTGACCTAAAATATGCGGCACAACCCTGGCGTGGCGCAGACCGACGCGCGCGTTTCTTTGACTTATGCGCCGCTCTTGGTGAACTCGGCGTGTGGATTCGTCTGCACTATGTCTACCCCTATCCGCATGTCGATCAAGTCATTGAGCTGATGGCGAGCAACAAAATTTTGCCCTACCTCGATATTCCGTTTCAGCATGCCAGCGCGCGTATTTTAAAATTAATGAAACGCCCTGCAGCCGCGGAAAATACTCTTGAACGTATTGCCGCTTGGCGACGCATAGCGCCCGATATCACTATTCGCAGCACTTTTATTGTCGGCTTCCCCGGAGAAACCGAGCAAGACTTCGCCGAACTTATGGATTGGTTACGAATAGCTCAATTGGATCGAGTCGGATGCTTTGAATACTCACCAGTCGAAGGAGCCAGCGCCAATGCCCTGGCAGAAAAAACCGTGGCTGATGAAGTTAAACACGAACGTCGAGAACAGTTTATGCACTTAAGCGCAAGCATAAGCGCCGCTCGACTCACACAAAAAATTGGCCGAAATATGCGTGTGCTGGTCGACAAAATAGAAGGTGATGTCGCAATTGCACGCTCCACTAGCGACGCACCGGAAATCGACGGGACTGTCAAAATACGCAAAGCCAAGGGCTTACAGGTTGGCAACTGGGCCGATGTAAAAATTATCAAAGCCGGCGCCTATGACCTTGAGGCCCGACTCGAATCGCCTTAATTATTATGGAGAGTTAATCGTGGAAATTTCGGCAGATCGCGTGGTGTTGATTCACTACACTCTGAAAGACGATAGTGGTGCGGTGATCGATAGTTCAGCGCATGGTGAGCCACTGGCATACATTCAAGGCCACGGCAATTTAGTTTCCGGTTTGGAAAAGGCTCTTGAAGGTCAGCAGGCCGGTAGTAAATTGGAGGTCTCGCTGACGCCAGCCGATGGCTATGGCGTACACGACCCGGCACTTATTCAACGCGTACCCAAAAGAGCGCTGCAAAGCGCGGGGAGCATCAAAAAAGGCATGCAATTTCAGGCCAACACCGATGCTGGGATGCGCATGTTCACGGTGACGGCGGTAGTCGGCGACATGGTCATGCTTGACGGCAATCACCCTCTAGCTGATAAAACTTTGCACTTCGCCGTCGAGATCGTGCAAGTACGCGATGCCAGTAGTGAAGAATTAGAACATGGCCATGTTCATGGAGTTGGCGGGCACCACCATTAGGTGCAGGATTGAACCTAATATTACCGGCATTGGACATAAGGCCTACGACGACACTGAACTGTTCGCTAATCCTAACGCGATGTGCATAATGATCACTCTAATTGACTATCACTCGAAGGCAAAGATACCCATGGAGCGACGCTTGAATACGCGCCACCGCGCACGCACCACTGTATATGTCGTGATGTCGGGTCGAAAAAGTCGGATTTGTAAAGCCAAAAACTTGAGCGCTAATGGCGTATTTGTAGAGACCGAAAATTTAGGACTTCGGAAAGGGCAACAAGTACATTTAGCGTTCGCCATTAATTTGGGGCTAGTGACCAAGATTCACCGCCGCACCGCTATTGTTGCGCACGTCACTCGCGGCGGTACCGGACTCATGATGGAGCAATTAGCAGGCCGCTAAATACTGCAAGAGCATTGTCGCTAAACGCTTGCACCGCGCCGACCCGCTTGAGGATTGGCATATCTGTACCGCTATAATGCTGCATACTCGGCACTAAAAGCGGGATAAAGCTATGAATAATATGAACTCCGGCACCACCATTACTTCAGCCGCCGTACTGTTCGCAGATTTACGCGGATACACCGCGATTGCGGAACGCCTTCCGGCGCAGCATGTAATGATTTTGCTAGAGGAATTTTATGGCGTACTTGCAACCAGTATTCAAACTCACTGCGGCCAGATCTACCATATTGCGGGAGATGGCATCATGGCGGGCTTTGGGCTCAAGGGTGCCGTAGCTAAACACACCATCAATGAGGGCGCGGTTCATGCGTTGGCAGCTGGCCGCGAAATGGTACAGAATTTTGCACCGGTAGCCAACCGCTGGCGCACCGAATTGTCGATAAAAACCGGTATTGGAGTCGGCATTCATGAAGGTGAAGTGGCCTCGGGCTTCCTAGGTCCCAGCGGTCAACAGACCACAACATTAATTGGCGATACCGTCAATGTTGCGGCCAGACTATGCAATCGCGCTCGCGCTGGCGAGGTCTTGTTCTCGTCCGCCATAGCGGTGAAAGTCGAAGCGAAATCTACGGTCGACGCAATGGCTTTCTTGCAATTGCCACGATTTGTGCCGCGCGGGCGGCGAAATTCGCTGGATATCTGGTGTGTACCCGCGCTTGAACGCGTCGCCTAGGCAGAAATTGGCGATTAACCCTAGATTCTTAACTAAAGCTCGACAGTGACTCCACTTCCGGGGCACTCAAGCTGCGGAATTTCCCCTTTGGCAAATCTCCTAATTTAAGTGGACCAATTGCGACGCGGACCAACCTCAGTACCACCACGTCCAGACCTGCTAACAAGCGCCTTATTTGGCGATTTCGACCCTCATCAAGCACTATTTCCAGCCAAGAATTTTTTAGTCCGCTACGCAGACAACGAGCCGACCTCGCTTTAATACACTCGCCTTCCAACAAAAGGCCGCGCTCCATGGCGGCCAGTAAGCTCGGCGCCGACAAACGATCAATATGCACATGATAGGTTTTCTCAATACCGTATTGGGGGTTCGTGATTCCAGCGGCCCACTTAGGATCATTGCTAAACAACAACAATCCCTCACTGGCCTTGTCCAATCGGCCGATCGGTGCCATCCAGGGGAGTTTCGCATCGGCGAAACAGCTATACACCGTAGCGCGTCCCCGCTCGTCGCGGGTCGTCGTCACCAATCCCCGCGGCTTATTCAACATCAATGCCAAGTGCTGGGCTACCGGCAAAATCTTACCGTCAATCTCGATTTGGTCGACCGCCGCACGCACTGGAAACTCACAATCGAACACCACCCGTCCGTTGACCCGCACCCGCCCTTCTTGCACCCAACGTGTGGCCTGTGTGCGTGACCCACGGCCTTGCTTTGAAATCACCCTCGCGATCCCATAGCGCGTACTGAAGGCCACCGAATCAGGTTGTCTACAATTCATTGGTCCGATAGTAAGGCACTTAAGCGCATCGCGTCATACAGTTTCGACGGAAGTAGCCTTGACGAGTTCTTTATATATGACGGTTCAGTAGAAGCGATCTCGAACCGCCTGTCACACGCCCTGGATCTTCTGCAGGACGTCTACTATGATAAAAATGTCGTACAATCTCGGCGTGTCGTGGGATCAATGGCACCGCAAACTACCCTAACTGTTGAAAACACACCACCGATAACCTTTCAATGGCACCCCCAGCACCAGCAGCAGCGACCTCAACAACAACAACAACCGCAAGCCCGCAAAGGGCGGCAATAGCCTGGGTTTGGGCTTGGCACAAGAAGCGTTGCAAAGTGTCGAAACGGCCCGATTCATTGATCTTTTTTTCTATGTCATTTACGAACTTGTATCAGAGTTCTCTCAATTTTCTTAGGAAACTATTTCTGGCAAGGGATTTATCAGCGATTTTGATTCCGTTGCGCATTGACAAATTGCACAGTAAAAGTGGTCTCGCCTAGTTGAGCAATCAATCAATCTCCGCCAAAGCGGTCATCGGTGCCATGGGCATCGTCTACGGTGACATCGGCACTAGCCCGCTCTACGCACTAGAAACTACCTTGACCTTCGCTGGCGCACCCTTGAACCGTATGGTTGTGCTAGGAGTCTTGTCCTTGATATTCTGGAGCCTAACGATTGTCGTATCGTTTAAATATGTCTGGTTGATAATGCGCGCTGACAATGAGGGTGAGGGAGGCATTCTGTCTTTGTTCGCCCTAGTCCAACGCACCATGGTCGCGAGCGGGCGGGCATTTCGAATCATCGTAATATTGGCGGCATTGGGGGCAGCTTTATTTTATTGCGACGCTCTAATCACGCCGGCTATTTCGGTACTTGGTGCGGTTGAAGGATTGGAGAATCTTAATCCAGCCTTTAAATCATCCGTGGTTCCGGTAACGGTCGTTATCATTTTTTTACTATTTGCAATTCAATATCGTGGCGTGGAAAAAGTGGGTCGCATGTTTGGCCCAGTAATGTTGCTATGGTTTGCGGTTCTGGCTATTTCCGGTGGCATTGCCATCGCTCGAAATCCTAGCGTTTTAGTCGCCCTCAATCCAATCTATGGGCTGCAACTATTGGCGCATCGTCCCGGACTGACGCTGGGAATTTTAGGCGGCGTATTCCTCGCGATGACCGGTGGCGAAGCGCTGTACGCCGACATGGGGCACTTCGGCTGTCGCCCGGTGCGTTTTGCTTGGCTAGCAATGGTATGGCCGGCCCTAATTATCAACTATTTTGGTGAGGGCGCTTTGATACTGACCGACCCCAGCGCGGCGCATTTACCGCTATTCCAACTGATCTCGCCACAGCTACAGCCATTAATGATCATTTTGGGCGTCGCTGCCGCTGTGATCGCCTCACAAGCAACTATAACGGGCGCTTTTTCGGTCACTCGCCAGTGCATTCAACTGGACCTACTGCCGCGGCTTAGAATTCTTCAAACCTCGGCTTCAGAGCGTTCGCAAATCTACGTTCCGGCCGTCAACTGGTTCGTTATGATCGCCGTGCTCATGTTTGTGCTGGCGTTTCGTTCCTCAGACGCCCTAGGCGCAGCCTACGGCGCTGCGGTAACCGGCACTATGTTGATTACCACCCTACTCGGTATCAAGCTCGCGACAGCCCAATGGCGTTGGGCAATCTGGAAGGTTGCATTAGTTTTTGCCCCAATCATGGCAGTCGATTTGGCTTTTCTAATTGCCAATGTTTCAAAATTTACCGATGGCGCTTGGGTACCCTTAACCCTGTCGCTGTTAATTTTTGGCATATTTATGACTTGGCGTAGCGGCCGACGATTGCTACGCGAGGCTTTGCGGAAAATGGCCGTACCCGCGGATCAATTGCCACGATTGCTGGCAAGCGTCGCGCGCGTACCAGGCACCGCAGTATTTCTAGCAAGTGATCCCAAGTTCGTGCCTACAGCCATGGTGCGAAATCTAGAGCACAACCATATAGCACACGAGCGCATCATTATTTTAAGCCTCGAATTCACGCGCACACCTCGAATAGACCCTGCGGCGCGAATTCGCATAGAGTCCCATGCCGACGGCATTTATCTGGTAACGGCCCGTTATGGTTTCATGGAAACACCGGATGTCGATGAAGCGCTTAAGCAATGCCGTACACGCGGGTTAGCGTTGTTTACCCCCGATTGCTTATTTTTCTTAGGGTGGCATGTCGTGGCGCCGCGGGCGGGGGGTGGGTATGAAGGATTTCGACGTCGTGTATTCGCATGGATGCAAAGCCACAGCACACCGGCGGCTCAATTCTTTCGAATGCCAGAACGCCGTGTCATTGTTCTAGCGACCCAAATAGAGCTCTAGCCATGCGTCGCCCGTTGGATGCCCGCGCAAGCCTGCTAGTTCTAGCACTGTGTGTCGTTTGGGGATCGCAACAGGTCATTCTAAAAAGCGTGTCGACCGACATCGCACCCGTCATGCAGCTCGCGCTGCGCTTCGGTTGTGCATCAATATTCTTTGGAATATGGGTTCTCGCGAGCGAAGGGCGAAGCGCTTTTAGCGACGGGACGTTAAAAAGCGGCTTAATATTAGGGGTTCTATTTTCGCTTGAGTTTATTTTAATGGGCGCGGCTCTTAACCACACCACTGCTGCACACAGCGTCGTATTTCTCTATACCGCACCTATTTTTACCGCGCTAGGTTTGCAATATTTACCAGAAGAACGTTTAAGTACCTCACAATGGGTTGGAATCGCAGTAGCCTTTTCAGGAATCGTCGTTGCATTCCTAAGCGCTAGTGGACGGTCCCTACAGGAAATTCTTGCAGGAGACTTAGCCGCATTATGCAGCGGGATCTGCTGGGGCCTAAGTAATGTCGCGTTACGACGAGGTCGAGTCAACAAGGCGGGGACCGCCAAAATCATTCTCTATCAAGTTGGCACGGCCACTATTCTACTATCGATATACGCAACCCTCACCCATCAGACCCATTTGATTTTTTCGGCAACCGCTATCGGTTCGCTTGCCTTTCAAACGCTGGTTATTGCGATTGCGAGTTATATTCTGTGGTTCCGGTTACTTCAGCGCTATCTAACGTCTCGACTAATGTTGCTGTCGTTGCTAACGCCAATATTCGGCGTATTAATGGGTGTCGGCCTGCTCGGAGATCCAATGACTTTTCGCTTCATGACCGGCGCTTTGCTTGTATTCTCCGGTGTGTTAATGGTTAATCTGAAGCAGATTGTTGATGGCTTACGAAATACTCCATAACCGCCACCGTTGGCTACTGCCACTCGGTCAAGTGGTCCTGTGTTTCGCCTAGGGAGTTACCTGAATTGTTGCCAAGCAAGCGCTTAACTACGCGGCACCCTTCACTTTCGCGACCGAACGCTGTATCGGGGGGCACCATCGCTCTGTTTGCGGCAATGAAAATTATGGGACGCCCCATTAAGCTGGTAGCGCCTACCCTGACACTCGCCATAGGACTAGCGCAAGTCGCAGGGTTTATGCTGTTTCCTGGTGGCTATGGATCACAATATTAGATCGCGTGCCCGCTTGGGAAGCCAGCCTATCGGTACTCGGCACACCAGTTATAGCCATCGTGCTATCCCGTTTAACGTTAGGCGAACATTTCAAATTAACCGAAATCGCCGGAATTTTGCGCATCGGCAGCGGCCACGCCTTACTTTCTTTTTTCAGCTGGGCGTCGAGTCGCCGCCCACATTAGCCACGACACTTAGCTCCCGAACAAACTTTAGGACGCACAACAATCGGCACATTACAAAGATCAATATGACCCGTAGGAGTAAAAAACCATTCCTCATGTCTATTGCGACGTGACTCGACTAAAGCCGCAAATGTTGGGGTATCGGTACGAATTACTTCGAGATTAGTCCTTTCTGCCGCCAGAACATCAGCCTCAACCATGACAGACTTGATGATTAATGGCTTCTGATTCCCAGCATAGGCCCCCATTGCATCGGTACCGCGCGGCAGACTGGTGAGCAGCTCCATGCCCTGCACAACTCGACCCACTAACGCCACATTGCGGTCTAAGTGTCTGGGCGCGTGACCGATCACCACATAGAGCTCTTGACCAGTCCCGCTAGCAGGATCGTTGTCGCGCCCAACGCCCACCATCGCATAACAATGCGCAAGCCATGCACGCTTCAATTTCCCGTCACGTGCCACGGGAAACCCTTCTGAAAAACCCACCTCAGGCGCATACACATCGCCATCCGGCAATCGCGCAAACGGCATATCGCGAGTAAGTGGGACATCAAACTCTGGGGCGACCGCGGTACTTGCCGCGGCGTCCGAAGATGCATGCGGGTCACTCCACTGCACTACGTAATTATCTTGAACACGATTAATCGGCAAATCATTAAAATAGCGCTTTCGCGCCAATGCCTTAATCTTCGCAATGTGTAGAGGCGCGAAGCGCGCAGCCATTTCGATAATAACTCGCCCTCCTGGCAGCTCGACATAGAGCGTGGTTTCGGGGTCTAAAGCACGCCAATCCGCGTTTTTGGAGCTTGCCAAAATGTCTGCCATCGCTGGATATTTGGCAGCCATCGTACTTTGCGCAATCAGCCCCAGCGCACACCCCAACATAATTTTAAGGTAACTCATTCGGATAGTCATTTTTTTAAACCTTTAAACCTTCAAGTTTTGCAATATCGTATTATAGTCGCGGTGGGTCATTTTCAGGAGTGCTGCACATGTTCCGCTATTCTCTCTTCGTAATTTTGTTGCTTCTGGTCGCAACCGCTTGCAACGCCACCGCTACGGATGAGTTTCATGCCGTCATGCGAGATCAATGGGCCGCGTACTTAGAGTCTAATCCGCTATTAGCCACCCAACTGGGAGTGCGTCAATACGATGCAGAAATTGGTGAAATCAGTTTAAGGCAGATGGATCACGACGCAGCTTCGGCTCAAACTTTTCTGGATAAATTGGCTCGAATTGATGTGGCAAGCTTGAATTCAACAGATCAAGTCAATTACACAATTTTGCGCCGACTTTTGAGCGAAGGAGTTGCCGGAAATAGCTATCCGCAACGGATGATCGTTTTTTCCACACTTTTTAGTTTTCACCAAACGATTGCCGGTCTCGCTGACCTAACTCCGTTTCACGAACAAAGTGATTACACTCACTACCTAGACCGCCTTAGCAAATATCCTACTTATAGCGACCAGGCAATAGCAGTCACCCGGGCAGCGATTAAGGCTGGCGCCGTGCAACCGTGCGCCTCACTCGACGGATTTGAAAATACCATTACCGGAGTCGTAACTACCGATGCAGCAAAATCGCGCTTTTATGCGCCTTTCACAACTCCTCGCCCAAGCTCAGTCTCGGCCGCAGATTGGCAAGCCTTACAGACTCGAGCGCTCTCCCTGATTCGCACCGTACTCGACCCGGCTTACCAAAAATGGGCGCAAATATATTCGTTAGAATATTTACCTCACTGTCGCAACGACGTCGGTATTTCCGCGACTCCGCAGGGTAAGGCCTACTATGCGTACATCGTTGGCGTCATGACTACCACCCAGCGAACGCCGGACGATATTCATGCTCTGGGCCTGCGTGAGGTTAAGCGCATTGCCGCTTCGATGGACAATTTAGCCAAAGATTCCGGGTATTCTTCGCGCGCGGCAATGATCGAAAAAATGCATACCGATCCCAAGTATTTCGCCAAGACTCCTGATGAAATTATGGCTGCTGCCGCACGCATGGCCAAAGAAATCGACGGTAAAATGCCCACGTTGTTTGGTCGCCTTCCGCGGCTACCCTACGGAGTGCGTGCGATCCCCGCGGAGACCGCGCAAGGGAGCACCACCGCCTACTACCAACCGGGCAGCCCTGCGGGAGGAATTTCCGGCACTTATTACGTCAATACTTCCAAATTGGATCAAAGACCCTTGTGGGAACTTCCGGCGCTCACTGCACACGAATCGGTACCCGGGCATCACCATCAAATAGCCTTACAACAGGAACTCGACATTCCTGATTTTCGCCGCTACCAAGCCCAATTCACCGCCTTCGTTGAAGGCTGGGGACTCTATTCCGAAGGTCTAGGCACCGAAATGGGTATCTATGACACCCCCGAAAAACGCATGGGACAATTATCCTATGAAATGTGGCGGGCGTGCCGACTAGTGGTAGATACCGGTATTCACGCCATGGGATGGTCTAAGGCGCGCGCCGTAGAATTTATGAAAACTAACACCGCGCTTACCGATGCCAATATCGACGCGGAAGTAAATCGCTATATTTCGAATCCCGGACAAGCCTTGGCGTACAAAATAGGCGAGCTGAAAATCAAAGAATTACGCGCACGCGCGGAAACCACGCTGGGAGCCAAATTCGATTTGCGAGCTTTTCACGACGTAGTGCTCGGCCAAGGGCCTGTACCACTCGATGTGCTCGAATCTCAGGTCGATGCTTGGATTGCCAAAATGCGCTGACCGTCACGCTGCCGTCGGCGGTGACTACCCCTGACCCTGGGAGCTAATCACGAGCGCGGCGACGAGAGTCAAATAAGCTTTTCATGGAAACCTCTAAACGCATGCTAGCGTGGGCAGTCTAATGGTTTGATCTAGCGTGCCACCGCTTAAAAATCCCAGCAGCGCCTCCTGGTGCGCCAAGCCATCACGGAATCCTAAGGCAATGAGCTCCTGCGTGAACCCAGATTCGAACATCAAATAGCTGGCGAGCTGCGCACCGGCCGCACCGCGCGCCCCCAGCACGCGCAATAGAATTCGCAAACTGCGCGGCAGGCTATGCACATGCCGGGCTGCAATGAGTCGCAAATCCTGGCTAGGCGCAATCATCATGGTCGCCACCTTGTGCACGCCGACCACGGCTTGCGGTGCTACTTCCGCTATTTTGTTGAGTCGCGCGATGTGCTCCACGTTTGCGTAAATCTGATCCATGAACAGAGTATCCAGCATGTAACCAAATAACTGGCCTGGCGTCGGAGCGCTTTCAGCTACTTTGACTGAAGCCGTGCCCGCAGCAAGCTCTGCACGCACGCCAATAATCAACAACCGATCCGCACCCAAATGAATGGCAGGACTCAAGGGCCATAGCTGACGCTGAGAGCCGTCGCCGAAATACTCGTCACCTATCTTTACTGCCGGGAATAGAAAGGGCAAAGCCATGCTGGCCATCAAATGATCCAGCGTTAAAGGCACGCGCCGGCTGAGGCGTCGATTACGGTTCCACTCGATCTTGCTCTTCACGCCATCAAAAAAGGTAACCGACGCAGCCCCGCTGTAGCTGGTCGCACACAGAGCGAGCGCGTGCAATGCGCCGGTTCGGATACTGCGTTGCAAATGCTCCCACCGAATGTGACGTTCTAATAATCGGCGCAGTGGAGTGTTATCGAACAAAGCGCTCGGTGAGCGCAGTAGCCATCCGCCTGAAACAAAAGATATGCCCCAGCGGGAACTAGAGCGCATCATACTGAGCGCATCGGCACGAAATACTTGCTCGACATGAAACTCGGACCAGACCCGTTCCAGTGATGCGACAGCACGCTGCCATTGAAAGGCATCAGTGGCTAATACGGATGCAGCGACCGCGCCGGCGGAGGTGCCAACGATGACCGGGAATGGGTTAGGCGCGCGCGGCAGTAATTGCGCGATGGCACTCAGCACACCTACCTGGTAAGCGGCACGCGCGCCGCCTCCGGGCAGAACAAGTCCAACGGTATTGCCAACTGGGGCCCGAGTTGCGGGCGACGATAAAGGGTCCATGCGTATAAGATACTCCAATGCCAATCGCAAACTAAAGGGAGCGAATAATGAATCATTCATCTGACCCAGGGTTAAATCGGAGAGCGTTCGTTCAGGGAGGTGTGGCCGGTGTGGTGCTAGCCGCCGCGCCCATCGCGCTGTTTGCGTCGAACTATGGGGATAAGGAAGCCGTGATGGCGCAGATCCCGAAGATGCACGCGGAGAATATCAAACGCTTGCAGGAATGGATCGCATTACCATCGATCGCAGCGGAAAATCGCAATTATCCGCAAGGGCCGGAGCACATGGCGACACTTGCCCGCCAGGCCGGCTTCACAGACGTGAGGCTCATCCCGACCTCGGGCAAGGCCGGAGTATTCGGACGCCTCAATGCAGGCGCACCGACGACGGTAGCAGTGTACTTCATGTACGACGTCAAACAGTTCGTTGCCGACGAGTGGAGTTCGCCTCCCTTAGAGGGTCGTTTGGTGCCCAAGGAGGGACTGGGCACGGTGTGTATGGGTCGCGGCGCGGTCAATCAAAAGGGACCGCAAAACGCTTTTCTCAGCGCTCTGTTGGCATTTAAGGCAACCGGCAAGAAGCTACCGGTGAACTTAGTTCTAGTGTGCGAGGGAGAGGAGGAAATTGCCTCTCCGCATTTCGGGGAAATCGTCATGACGCCCGATGTACTCGCGGCACTCAAGACCTGCGTGGGAATACTGCTACCTGAAGCAGGGCAGAACCCCGATGGCAGCTTGGAGGTCGCCTTGGGTGCCAAAGGCGTGGTCGAATTGGAACTCGTTTCCAGCGGGGAGAAATGGGGCCGCGGTCCGCAGAAGGACGTGCATTCCAGTCTCGAGGCGCAAGTAGACTCGCCGTCCTGGCATCTAATCCAGGCCTTGAACACTCTAATCGAAAAAGATGGCCACACACCGGCAGTCGAAGGGTTTTTTGATTTAGCCAAGCCGCTCTCCGAGCACCAAAAACAACTGATCTTGAAATACGCTGCGGAAGTTCCGGAGGCGGTAGTTAAGAAGGAACTCGGCGTGAGTCGCTGGGTGCACGACCTGAATTGGCAAGACTCGCTGCTGCGGCTGTATTCCAAACCGACCATCAACATTGAAGGTCTGGTAGGCGGCTACACCGGACCCGGAGGCAAGACCGTATTGCCGCACCGCGCGGTGGCCAAGATCGATATGCGACTGGTACCGGACATGACCGCTATAGATACATTGGCAAAGCTCAAGGCGCATCTGGCTAAACACGGCTTCGGTGATATAGAAGTCAACATGACGGGAGGTTACGACCCAACGCAGACCGATGAGAACAGCAAATTCATGCAAGCGGTCTTGAAGACCTATCGCAAGCTCGGGATAGCGCCGCAGCTCGTGCCTCGCAACCCTGGCTCTTGGCCCGGCTACCGCTTCACGAATCCGCCTCTCAGCCTGCCAGCGGGCGGATTCGGTTTAGGCCACGGCACCGGCGCGCACGCACCGGACGAGTATTACTTGGTCGACTCGACTAACCCCAAAGTGTTGGGGCTTGATGGCGCGGTGGCATCGTTTGTGGAAATTCTTTATGCGCTAGCTTGAACCCAGATTTTTCATCGACTGTGAAAGCGGCCCTATGATATTTCCCACGCATCTGGGTCGCTAATAGTTAGGTTTAGTCACAACGCTGGTAACGCCTACCACATGCCGCCGAGCGCCACGGTGATGGCCTCGCCGTTTACACCCCCAGCAGCATCGCTGCACAGGAACGCGATCACCTGCGCGACCTCGCGCGGCTCCAACACGCGATTCTGCGGGTAGATAGCAGCGCGCTCGCGCCACACCTGTTCTACGCTGATTGCGCGCCGTTCGGCCTCGCTCTTCGCCGAGCTTTCGGCCATTGCTGTTCGCACCCAACCAGGCAGCACGGCGTTGGATGTCACTCCGAACGGCCCAGCGTCCTGGGCCACTGCGCGCGCGAGTCCGATAAGCCCATGCTTGGAGGCGGTGTACGCGCTGCCGGAGCGCTCCGCTTTCTCGCCGGCGGTCGAACTGGTAAATACGAGCCGGCCAAAGCCGCGCTTACACATGCCGCCTACCGTGAGTCGCGCGAGTTCGAACGGGCCGTCGAGGTTCACTCGCATCGTTTCACGCCACACCGCGGGATCTTGTTCCCACACGAGCCGCTCGTGGGCCGAGCCGATGCCATGGTTCACAACTAGTAAGTCAATTGGCCCTAATCGCTTCTCGGTCTCGGCAACGGCCAGTGCGCAGCCCTCGGTGGATCCTAGGTCTGCCGCGACATATTCGAGGCCAACGGCCGCCAGCTCTGCAACGCTGCGCGACACGACCATCACGCGCGCTCCCGCTGCCGACAGCAGTAGCGCCGCTTCCCGCCCGATTCCCCTGCCGCCGCCCGTGACTAGCGCCACACGTCCGTTCATCTCTTAAGCTCCTGTGTTGATGTTAGTGGAGTGTACATTGCACCCGCATGCTGGCAGTATCATTGCGCAATCATTAGGAGAGACAATGTGATTAAAATCATTCTCATCCTTATCGGTCTTGCGATAGCCGTTATTCTCGCACTCACAGCGTCTAAGCCTAACACTTTTCGCATGGTGCGACAGGCAACCATCTGAGGGGCACAATACCGCCGACTTTACGCTTGATCCGCAAGCTAGTAACACCGTAGTAACTTGGGCAATGCACGGTCCCGCGCCTTTTATTTCGAAGCTGATGCAAGTATTCATGAGCATGGACACCATGATCGGTAAAGATTTTGAGGAAGGGTTGGATAATCTCAGGCGTATTTCAGAGCAATAGCCGGACTGCGACATCGACCCTAACGCCAGCTTATTGAATCGCACCCAGGTAATCGTTCTTACCGATTTCCACGCCGCTCTTACGCAGCAGGGCATAGACGATACTGATATGAAAATAGAAATTGGGCAGCACGAATTTGTTCAGGTAGTCGATACCGGTAAATTTTAAGGTCAATTTAGGGAATTGCAAAACAATTTCGCGGCTCTCCGAATTGACCAATTGCGCGGCACCAAAAGAATTCACAAATTCCAAAGTCTTGGCAACTCGCGCGTTGAGTTCAGTCAATGTCGTCTCGGTATCCTCATGTTTAGGTACTGCGACGCCAGCCAGTCGACCCGCTGCGCCTTTGGCAGTGTCACATACGATCTGTACTTGGCGGGTCAGCGGAAACATATCCGGAAAAAGTCGCACCTGAGCCAGCGGCAATGAATCAAATTTCTTAGTTTCGGCGTGGACAATTGCCTTGTTCAAGATGGCGGTTAAATTTGTCAACCCCAATGACAAGGCAGGAATGGAAATATCGTACATAGAAACAGACATAAAACTCTCCTTTTTTAAAAAGATTCACAAAATGGATTTAGGCAGGGACTAGCTAGGCGAGCGGCAGATGATGCGGACGCACCAGCATCTGCCAATCCTGATGCTCTTCGAGTATCAGCGCAATTGCCGATTTTACCGCCGCTTTAAGGGCCTCGACATCCGCGCTGCCATCAGTGCCCATCGCCGCGTGAACTCGGGTTACCGCGCTTTGTAACTGTACTTCAAGACGCTCTGAGGTGGCCGCCAAACGATACGATTCCGACTGAGCCAGCGCGCCATGCAATGAAGCACCCAGAGCCGGAAAAAAAGTGGTCACCAGCGATAACCACAGCGAATGCACCAATAGATGCATCATGGCGCACACGGCAGTGAGCCCGAACAACCAGCTATTGAGCCGGTGCACCCGATGCAACAGAGCGTGTTGCTTAACCGCGATGGCATGATGGTAATGCTGTTGCTGAGTCAGTATATTAGTCGCCCATTGGCCGTAGCTACTGACAAAACTGGGATCGCTCCAGGCATGTGCCAATAGTTTTTGCGCCAAGGGCTCATTTCGCGCGCACAGAGCCGCAACTTCATCGGCGTCGTGCCAGTGCTGATCCGAATCAAATACCCTCAAGTACCAATTGGTCGCCTCGCGATCGTTCGGCGCTTCTGCATCAAACTGTAACAACGGCGCTAGCATGGGCAAGTACCAGGTCAGCTCGGCGGTGGTTCGCGCCCTCAGCCATTGCCCCTGCCAATCGCTACGGTGTCCACGCCA
Organism: Gammaproteobacteria bacterium; assembly: GCA_043784265.1. Classification (GTDB taxonomy): domain Bacteria; phylum Pseudomonadota; class Gammaproteobacteria; order Steroidobacterales; family Steroidobacteraceae; genus Bog-1198. The sequence goes on from JAYVYN010000162.1 coordinate 15,869, forward strand.
GTATATAGCGATCACGGTGGTGATGAGCGCCACCTCGACCATCGCCCAGGCGCCGGCAAAAGGATGCAACAAGTGCCGCGGGCTATCCCAACCTAAGGCCAACGGCATAACCGCGCACAGCACCGCCAGAGCACTGAGCAAGTAGATGGCCCAAAAACCACTCCGGTAGCGATTACCAAAATGCAGGGCGTCGATATCAAATCGATCGTGTTCTGGGGTAAAGGCTGCCACCAGCGGCAGCAACGCCGTCGGCGGTTGCGCTGCGGGGGAATACACTCGTGGGGCAAGCTTCGCGCCCACCAGTAGTAAGCGTTGAATTAATTGGTGTAAGGCCATATCAGATTTTCAAAGATTTCACAGGTTGATGATTTCATAGGTCGTGGCGAATGCGGCTGGCGACACGACGCCTAAGCTACCATCGCCATAGTCGACCAACCAATCACCAATTTGTCCGTGCAATCGCGACTCGCCATCAGCTAGCACTACCTCAAAGGACTCGCGCATTGGCACCGCCTGAATAACATAGCGTCGGCTCAGATAGCGACCGGGTTGCCCCAGGACCACCGGCGCAATGGGTTGGTACTTATCGGCAAAGCGCGAGTGCGATACGCGCCATTGCTCGCCGCCAATGCCAGTAATGATAGCGTCCCCCGGCTTCGCTTGAACGACGCCCTCGCGAGAATCCACCGTGCACGCGCTGCTCGCAAAACGCACTTGAACTTCGCGCGCCAGTTTGCGTGCCCTAACATGATGCGGATCGGCCGCGATCAACTCTAAATAGCCCGGCCGCCCACTAGAACGAAACAGGATGGGTAGGGCGCTTCGCACGATGCAGTTCGCGTGGCGCGGCCGCGTCTACGCGCCGCCACGCGCCTTGGCAATATGCGCACGCCACAGCCGAATATCGTGCAGCTCGCGCAAAGTCGGGTACAGCGAATCTAAACGCGCGGAGGCCTCCTGTAATAACGCCGCGCTGTGCGTTGGGTCTGTTAGCGCCTGTGCATACAGGGCCGCCGCCAATTCCACTGGCAACCATTGATCACCATGATTGCGCGCCGCGAGTCCACGCTGAAACTTCGCCACCGGAGCAATGATCGCCGCCGCCTCAGCGCGTTTGCCCTGCTGTGCCAATGCCATCGCCAACCAGGTTGAGGCCTCGCCTATATCGCGCTGATCGGGCACCGCCTGAGTGCCAAATATTTTTCGCGCCGCCAACGCCTCGCGCTCGAAGCGCTCGGCGGTCGCATAGTCGCCGAGCTCGTAGGCCGCATGACCCGCGACATCGGCCACTAAATACAAAACGATGGCCCGCTGCGTGGACTGGAAATCTCCTGCCGCTTTGGCGCTGCGCAATTGATTGGCTAATTCCGTAGCACCGCGTAGCGCGCCACCCCAGTCGTCGCGTTCGAACGCCATGTCGGCCGGCAGGGCCCTATCAATGGCCTCTACAATCGTGACACTCATGCTATCGGCCGCTTCAGTTTGGCGCAGGGTTGTAAGGTAAGGTGCACCGGCGGACAGCGTGGCGGCGGCTCCGGCCGCATCACCCAGCATAGCTTGGCGGTGTACAACGCCCCACATAGTCGCGGCGCGCAGCACAATAAAACCGGCACCTCCGCTGCTCGCCGCCGCAACACTATCCAGCGCCTTCAGGTGATACGGAATGGCTTCGCGCAAGTGACCCATGGACCACAGAATGTCACCCAGCAATCCATCGGCAACACCCATATTGTTCTGGCTGACCACGCTGTGCGGATCAAGATTAAGCATAATTCGCGACACTTGCTGGTCCAGTTGACTAAAGCGCATCGATTCAGACGGATTGAGCTCGTTTTGCCCTTGGGTGGCGAGGTTGCCGTACACTACTTGTTGAGCGTGTAAGGCCAATCGGTAGCCTGGTCGCTGCAGCAATACCTTATCGGCGATGGCGGCAGCATCTTCGCCGACCTTAAGGGCTTCCGTATTCCGACCCAAGTTCACCAATGCCGAGACCATCCAGGCACCAGCTTCCGCGTAATAAGCGCTCATATCCAGTCGACTTAAGTCGCGCGCGCCTAGGTCTGCGGCCAGCTTCATAGCGTGCTGGGCATTATTCACCGCCTCGCGGTGTTGATTGGAATTCACTTGTTCAAACGCAGTACGAACCAGCACCTCCACATAGGCGCGACGCGCCGCCACCGACGCATCGGGTGCCGCCGCAGCCGGACCCAACAATTCAGCGGCGCGAAGGGTTGTTTTCGGGCCGGCTGCATCATTACGATTGTCTTGGATTGTGCCCTGAGTGGTATATCCAGTCCCCAACGCCACCAGAGTCGCATCGGAGCGATCGCCACCCTCGCGTTGCCGTTCGAGCAATTTTACCGCTTCATCGGCATTCTGCTGGGCGGCCTTAAAGTCGCCCAACATACGCATAGCACGCGCGTAATGGAGCATCGCCAAAGCACCGTTGCGCGTGGTTTCGACCCCTTTCAGGGATTCCGGTAGTGCATGGAAATAGTCGATCTGCCGCTTAGAAAATTCCGTCAACACCGACAATCGTCCGAAACTCTCCAACTCGCGCACAAAATCATCGCTTAAGTAACCCAGTAAATGTTCCGCCTGAGCGCGAGCCTGCTCCGCCATCGCGCGCGTCTGTTGAGCCGCCAATTCGGCCTTGTGTGCGCGCTGACTACTAAAATACGCAACTCCCGCCGCCGCTATTGCCGCGATCGCCAGTACAATACAGCCGCTGGCAATTTGCCGGGCACGAACCAACGCGCGGCGTGCGCCCTGTTCGCGTGCACGTTGCTCCGCCAATAACCTCTCCGTAGCTTCGCGCCCTTCACGCTCACGGCGCTGATCGCGGCTGGCTTTGACCACTCCGCAGAGCACGTCATGCGTCAGTTCGACACGTCGATTATCTAGCCGCTCCTCGATGCGCAATAACCTACGATTCACCAGCGTTGCCAGGGTATTCGGCACAGCCCCTGCTTGCGCAAGCCGACTGACCAGACGTTCCTCAGCGACGTTCTCGCGATACCCAGAACTCGTGAGTAAATCGTCCTCAATAATTTGGCGCACCGCTATGGGTTGATCGGCGAGCGCCCGCTCATAAAAATTACTCAAAATACTGGCGTGCGAACCTGCGAGTAAGTCGAGCGAAATCTCATCGCGACCCTGCGCGAGGCGCGCATCATTCAACTCGCGACAAATTAAACTCAACAACGACGGTTCGACCTCCGCATTGGCAAGCTCCGCGCCCCCCGCCACGAACCTCACGATAGCGGCAGCCACCTCGTCACTCACCAGCCGTTTACCGGGCTGTAGCACTGCCGCCAAAGCCTGCGTCCCCGTCATTGGCGCTAATCGCAATCGATTTTGCGAAATACTGGGCATGGCTTTTTTTAAGCCTTCCAGAGGCGCCAAATAGTCTTCGCGCAAAGCGATGAGCACTCGATAATCACTGCGCGCAAAATCAAAACGTTCCGCCGCCAGGTCATCCTGGTCAAGCTTGGCCTCCAATGCCTTGGGCGGACGATTCTCAACCAGATCCGCCAATTCATCGACAAAACGCGCCGCTCGCGTTCGGCCGAATTCATCACTTTGAGCCAGCGTGAAAAGCTCTTCAAACTGATCAAATATTAACAATGGAATAAGCGTAGTCCCGGCCTCATCGCGCAATACATCATCGCGATGATGCAAGAATTCCCACAAAGTCTCGCCATCAACGGCGACCCCTGCTTGCGACCATTGGCCTGCATGCCGCGCCGTGCGATTGATGGCTTGTTTGATTTGCTCCGCCGGTTCAGGCGAATCCTTGCCGTAGTCGATGCGCACATAAATGGGACAGTAGCCTTGGGCGCGTAACCGCGGCACTAAACCTGCGCGCAAAATAGAAGTCTTGCCCAAGCCCGACTGACCAAACAACACGGTCAGTAATTTACGTTGTACGCGCCGCGCGAGTTCCGCGACCTCTTCCTCGCGTCCGAAGAAATAGGCGCGAGTCTCCTCCGTGAAAGAGGCCAAGCCCAGCCATGGATTACGATCATCCACTGAACTGGCGGCGACATCGCCGGACCCACCGGGCGCGAGCGGTACCGCTCCGGGCGGCGAGCTATTCGGCGCAGTCATTAACTTCGCGCTCGCATAAACTCATTGAGCCTTTGCGAAAACTCTGGTGAAACGAGGCCGCCTGGCAGTTGCGAGAAATGCAGCGCCTTAAATTTATCCGGCACCAATGCCTCATTCGCCGCCGTCGAGTCAATACTCACCGGCAGAATGAACAGTGCCCCATCCGCCATGTTGCGTACCCTATCCATGGCATAGCTCCACTCACGGCGAAAATATCCCTCCATCCGTCGCTGCGTGGTCGCCGAAATTACCGGGATAAAATAGGAACAGCGCGCAATATTACGTTGAATTTTTCGATCATAGTCATCACCTGCCTCCAAGCGATCAATGTCGAACCACGTGGTAATACCCGCAGCATCCAGCCCGGCCTTAATCTGTTGGACGGCAGCCAAGTCCTCGCGAGCGTAGCTGATGAACACCGCGTTATCGGGCATTTCGCGCGTCGGCGGCAAAAACCGGGTAGGCCCTGCATGGATGGTCGCCGCGCTCGCTGCAGCGGCACTCGCGGTAGTATGTGAGTGGCGCGCCCGCCAGCGCTCGTACAACTCTTCAACAAATTTCTCAGCGCCGACGTAGATACGCGTGCGCACGCTAACCTGCTGCAAAAAGGACATCAAGCGATCATCCTGACTACTATAGCTATCAGCCAATACCTCGCCCACATCGCGCGGGTCTGAAAGGCGCTGGCGTTTAGCCATGCGCAAAAATAAACGCGCCAGCCAATTGGTGAAATTACTGCCGATGAATAGCAAATGATTATGCTCAAGCTCATGGAACAGCTTTTCGGGCGCCAAGTGCTCGCTCTGTAAGGCACAAATGTACTCCAGCAGGTCTTCATCGGAAATGACGTAAGTAGGCGCTGCCGCGAGCTTGCCGAACAGGTGATACACCACGGGGCGAACCAGCTGGTCGCGCTCGACGGGTAGATCAACGACGCGGTTAGGCGCGTATGACAGCACGTCAGTCGCGGCAGCGCCCCCGAATCGCTCCAAATTGATTGCGGTCTCAAGCAACGAATCGAATGTGGTCGAAATGTACAAATTAAAATCGGTAATCGCGGCCAAGTGACGTAGCGCGGCCGGCGGCTCAAAATTAGCGTCTTTCAAAATACTACGCAGACGCACGTAGGCTTCCTCGCGTCGACCGCGTGCCGACAAGAACCAACAGACAACGTCGTTCAAGGTGTAGGGCTGCGGCAATTCTTGAACATTGACGTTTAGCCGTACCGCCAGCTTCTCAGCTACCCAATCGAGAAGAAGACGCGGACCCTTGTCGGTGGAGACTTGCAGGAGTTCGGGCCCTACGATGGGGATAACACGCTTCTCCTCGATGAAACTGAGCAAATCCTCCCAGGCATCCTCATCCAGGGTTGTAATTGGCGCAGTGGCCATCGAACCGTTACTCATGAGCGTGTTTCATCGCCAGCAATTCTGCCAGTTAGCGCGCTCAGTGTCGAATCCCTTGACCTTGCATTTAATCCTGCAATCGGTGAGCATTCGCGCATCGTTATGGACTGTAAAGGTTATGACTGAAACTGGCGGACAAAAGACGGGCGATGAGCCTGCGGCCGCAAGAGCACCGGAAGCCTCCGCGGTCTTTATTAGTTATGCCTCGCATGATAGTGCCGTCGCCCAGGCGCTGGTCGAAGCGCTTGAGCGTCAGAACATCGCTTGTTGGATCGCGCCTCGCGACGTAAAGGCCGGAGCGCTATATGCCGAAGCCATCGTCACGGCGATCAGCAACGCGCCCATGTTCATATTGATATTGTCGGTAAGCTCCATCGCTTCTTCGCACGTCGGCAAAGAAATCGAACGGGCTTCATCGAAAAAAAGACCCATCATCGCGTTGCGCATGGATACGGCCGCGCTGACCCCGGCACTCGAATATTTTTTGAGCGAATCGCAGTGGATTGAGGCTCGCGCCGAAAGTATGCAGACGCCCTACGCCAAGCTGATCGACGCCCTTCGCGATCCGACGCGCCCCGCACAGGCAATACCGGCCGGCGCTGCCAAATCAGGCATCAATCGCCACCTTGCCACCGCCGGCATTGTGCTTGCAATCGCTGCGCTGGCGCTTCTGGTAGATAAATTTTGGATTTTAAAACCAGCGCTGCGATATACTGCTACTTCCGCCGCTGCGTCAACCGGCGCTGCATCAACCGCCGCGACAGCAACTGCGATTGCTACGGCTGTGATATCCGAAAAATCGGTCGCCGTTCTGCCCTTCGTCGATCTCAGCGAAAAGAAAGACCAAGAATATTTTTCCGACGGCTTATCGGAAGAACTCATCGACTTATTGTCCAAGGTCGGCGAATTACGCGTACCGGCCCGCACCTCGTCCTTTTATTTCAAGGGACAGCATGCAACCATCGCACAGATCGCCCAAGCCCTCAGCGTTGCCCATGTACTCGAAGGCAGCGTGCGCAAAGCCGGCAACACTATCCGGGTGACAGCTCAACTCATTCGCGCTGACAACGGCTACCACCTCTGGTCCGAGACCTATGATCGAGACCTCAAAGATGTATTTAAGGTGCAGGATGATATCGCTCAGGCCGTGGTCGATAAACTCAAGCTCTCGCTAACGAGTGCACCCGCGACGCCGAATCGGGTTCAGAATTCCGAAGCACACAATTTTGAGCTGCAAGGCAGATTTTTTGCACAAGAAGAAACCGAACCCAGCCTTGAGAAAGCCATCGATTATTTCCAGCGCGCAATTGCACTAGAGCCATCCGCCGCACTGTGGGGTGAGCTTGGAATGGCCTATTTTCGACAGGTGGCTAACGGTTATATTCCGGTCGCCCAAGGCGTTGAAAAAGCGCGCAACGCAGCGAATAAGGGCGTTGAACTAGACCGATCCAATGCTTATCCCTATTTGGTGATCGGCATTCTCAAAATGTCGAACCAGCACGACTGGGTCGGCGCTCGAGCGGCAATTGACAAGGCGATGCAACTAGATCCGAGCAACGTGAGCGCTCTATTTTTCGACGCGCATGTGACCCGAACCGTGGGCAATAGTGACGCGGCCATCGCAAAATTTCGAATTGCACTGGATCGCGATCCGCTCAATCTCTTGATTCGTCGCTACATGACCCGCGCGCTGTATCATGCCGGTCGACTTACCGAGGCCGAGGCCATGATTCGCCAGGTCATCGAGATGAAACCGACCTTTCCTGCGGCACATTATGAACTGGGCCGGATATTGTTGGCGCGAGGCCTGGTCGGGCCAGCGGTGACCGCGTTTGAAGCCGAGGTCAGCCCTGGGTGGCGGGCATTCGGACTGCCGCTGGGTTATCACGCACAAGGGCGCACCCGCGACGCCAACACAGCGTTCAATCAGCTATTGCAGCATTCGGCCGGATCGGAATACCAGGTCGCGGAGACCTACGCCTATTTTGGCAACAGTGATCAAGCATTCACCTGGCTGAACCGCGCGGTCGACAATGATCCAGGCATTCAGTGGCTGCGAGCCGACCCGCTGTTAAAAGGAATAACGACCGATCCACGTTATGCTATGTTGCTGCATAGGCTAAATCTGCCTGAATAAAATTAACTGCGCTGGCGTGATACCAGCCAGTGGCCTATTTGTACCCCTCCCCTTTTCCAAAAAATCTTGATATTAAGCGCACAAAATTTGCGGCGTCTTAGATTTGTTGTCTGACTAATACAAGCTACATAGCACTGTCCCGCATGATTAAGGACGTGCGTGTAGATCATGGCGGTCTTTACGTCGGCATGGCACAGCAATTCATGGATGGTACGAATGTCCGCACCAGATTCCAGCAAATGTGTCGTGAAGCACTAACGAAACATGTGGCAGGGGGCGAGCTTACTAACCTGGGCCGGACGAATCGCACCGTATACGTGGTTCTGCACATATCTTGGCAATAAATGCTGACGCCGGCGCTCACCAGTGCGCCGATCAATGGCAGGTTTACGAGATGGAAATACATACTGCCAAATCCACTCTAAGTGGGCGGATGGGTATTTCCGCGCTAGCGCGCCCGCTAGCTCTACGCCACCGAAGCCACGTTCGACTGCTATGAGATGGCGTGCACGCGTCCGTACTAGGTGAGCCGTCAGCGGTTCTACCAGTGTAGTGGGTAACATCGTTGAGCGATCTTTGCCTCCCTTGCCACAGGGAACTATGATTTGCGAGCGTGAAAAATCGATGTCTTGGACACGGAGTCGCAGCGCTTCCATCAAACGTAGTCCAGTTCTATAGAGCAGTGAGGCTACTAAGTAAGCATCGCCATCTAAATGTGCAAGCACCGAGCGGACCGCGGCTCGGGTTAGTACTACGGGGAGGCGCTGAGGCCGTTTTGATCGAACGATATTGATCAACCAGGGGAGCTCAATTTTTGATACGTGACGATATAGAAATAGAAGTGCCGCAAGTGCTTGGTTATGAGTCGAAGATTCAACTAGACGCTTTGTCGCCAAATATGACAGATATTCTTCGACCTGGGCAAACCTTAAGTCACGTGGGTGCTGTTTATTATGAAAAAATATATAACGCTTGATCCACCCGACGTATTGCTGCTCGGCCCTAAAACTGCAACCCTTCATTCGGATCATTACTCTGACTTGATCCAGAAGTCGTGGGGGCGACGTCATGCGCGTTTACCACTCTGTTATTTGACGCACTAATTGAAATGCGGTGTATTTTGCGTATAGATAATAGTTAGGCGAAAAGTTAGAAAATTAGTGTGTGAGCAATTTCGCACTACGTTGCAAGGCGCCACTAACGACGCGCAGCTGGTCGGTTTGGGCGCGCGCTATCTCCTAGACTTCGAACAGACCATGGCACGAATTTGCGAATTCCCTGGTCGATCCAAGGTTAAACGACCTTTAATATTCGCACGCTGGTATTTCAGAATTTTCCTTGTTCTGTCATGTACCGCGACCACCTGAATATTGTTCAAGTGTTGGCGATATCGCACCACAGACAGCAGACAGCAGACAGCAGCTTGGTAGAGTTCGGTCCTGAAGTTCAGCGCCTTGGGCTGACCCATCTCGCGATCTCGATAGGCTCAGAGCGCATTGTCGATGAACTCATACAACGTCTTAGCGACGATGGAATCGCGGTTGCCGATGGGCCTCGACGTACCGGTGATCGGTACTATGAGAGCGTTGTAATTGATCCGGCCGGCAACCGGATAGAGATATGCTCTTAGTGCCACTAAACCGAAACAATACGCTATATAGGTTAACTGTCAGACGCCTCTTGTAGAAACGTTTAAAGCAATGTTTCCCGCGGAGTTCAAATTTGAAGGTAACCGTACCGTAGTCTTCAATCGCACGGACGAAGTCCCAATCGATTCGCTCTCACTGTGTATTGGCGCAGCGCTAACATATCATCGTACTAAGCGCCCCTTGGTCGATCAACCCCACCATTAGGCGGGAATTTAGTAAAAAGGAACAGTGCGCTAGCTTCGCGCATCCGCAAGTTCTGCGGATATTGGGCCTCTAGCTAGCTAAATATCTTCCCGCCTGACGCCGTGTGCGTTATAACTAGCGATCGCAGAAATAATGTACGGAAGCTTTTTGTGATCAGCGAAAAAAGAACAATTATTTTGGCGCTGGGCTGCTGTTGAGCGCTTGCGGTGGCGGTAAATCGGGATCGGTGGCTAACTCGGGTAGTTCCGCCGATACCGGGAAGGTCTTGAACCTCTATATCTGGTCCGATTATCTTGCACCGACAACACTGCCAAGGGTCGAGAAACTGACAGGTATCAAGGTGAACGCCACCTACTACGACACCAATGAAACATTGGACGCCAAATTGCTTGCGCGCGGTGGTGGCTACGACATCGTGATGCCCACTGCATCGTACTTCGAAAAACAGATTAAGGCGGGCGTGTATCTGCCACTCGACAAGGAAAAGCTGCCAAATCTTAAGAATATGGACCCACAGCTCATGGCAAAAGCAGCTTTCCACGATCCCGGCAATGCTCACGGCGTAATATATTTAGGGGGTACCAACGGCATCGGCTATAACGAAAAAATGGTCAAACGGCTGCTTCCCGACGCGCCGCTCGATAGTTGGCGCATGGTGTTTGATCCCATGGTGGCGTCAAAGGTGGCTAAATGCGGCATTAGCGTACTCAACTCGCCGGCAGAAATGATGCGTGCAGTCTTCAGTTATTTGGGCAAGGACCCGAACTCGCAAAAACCCGAAAATTTGGCTGAAGGCGAAGCGGTGCTTTTGAAAGTCAGGCCTTATATCCGCAGCATCAATTCTTCGCAGTATATCGATGCGCTCGCCAAAGGGGACTTGTGCGTGGCGGTAGCGTACAACGGTGATGATATATTGGCTATACCCAAGGACGCGCCTCATCCCGAGAGCGCTTACGCATTCATCAACTTCGTCATGACACCGGAAGTCATTAGCGAAATTACCAATTTCAAAGGCTACGCCAATGCCAACGCCGCCGCGCACCCACTGGCGTCGGTCAAGAGCGATCCGGGGATTTACCCTACGCCAGAATTGCTTCAGAAACTCACGGTGCAACTAGCGGATTCGGATGATCAGACCCGCGCCATTGCCGGTGTTTGGCAGAAATTCAGGGCGGGTCAGTGAAAGAGATTTTAGTTTGTTAAAGCAGTTTTTTTCGCAAAATCGGCAAGCGAGTCAAGCCTTTATTCTTGTTACCGTTTTCCTCGATGTACTAGGGATCGGACTGATTATTCCCGTGCTACCCGCTTTGGTTGGGCAATTCACCCATTCGCCCGACGAACAGTCTGCTTGGTATGGATGGCTTTCCGCAATGTACGGCACCATGCAGTTTTTTATGGCACCAGTGCTTGGCGCACTCAGTGATAAATATGGGCGCCGACCAGTATTGCTATTATCGATCTCTGGACTCGGCATCAGTTTTTTTACCCACGCATTGGCAACATCGCTCTTTACTCTACTGCTGGTACGAGTCATTAGCGGTGGAACCGCCGCGAGTTTTTCTGTTGCAAACGCGTACATAGCCGATATTACCGAGCCTGAGCTACGCGGTAAGGCATTCGGGAAATTGGGCGCGGCGTTCGGCATCGGATTTATCTTTGGTCCAGTGTTAGGTGGCTTGCTCAGCGCACATAACATACGACTACCGTTCATTGTGGCCGGTGGGATGGCCGTGCTGAACTGGCTATACGGCTATTTTGTCCTGCCAGAGTCGCTACCTAAGGACCGTCGCGCTCCGTTTGCGTTTAAACGGGCCAATCCGTTCGCGGCGCTAGCGCATCTCGGCAAGGTACACGGCGTAGGCTTACTAGTGGTCGTCTTCGCCTTAGCGATATTTGCGCAGCTAACCTTGCAGAGTACTTGGGTGCTGTATACGCAGTTTCGCTTTCACTGGACACCTCAGGACAACGGCTGGTCACTGTTTGCCGTCGGTGTTGTGGCAGCGATTGTGCAAGGAGGCCTGCAAGGTCCACTTATCAAACGTTTCGGCGAGCGCAAACTGGTCATGATGGGTTTTTTGTCAGCGACTGTTGCGTATCTGCTGTACGGATCAATTACTGTGGGATGGTTGATGTATGTAGTGATGGGGGTAAACGCCTTGGCCTACGCTGCGGGACCGGCGATGCAAACCATTATCTCCAAAGCCGTGGGACCGCGGGAACAAGGGTTAATGCAAGGGTCGCTAAATTCCATCCAGAGTCTCGCTCTCATTGTGGGACCCTTACTGGGAACAACTATACTGGCTAGAGTCGGTCACCTTAGTCCAGGGGACTGGCGTCTCGGCAGCACGTTTTATTTTTGTTCGTTTCTGTCAGCTTTGGCACTTCTTATCGCATGGCTACATTTTCGTCGCGAAGGTCGCTTGCCCGCGAGCTAACCCTATAGGCCTACACTTCCAGCATTGGCGCTCAGTTTTCTTGTTTGTAAATCTTACCTTCTTTCATCACGAAACTGACGTGTTCCAACACATGAACATCGTTAATAGGGTCACCTTTTACGGCAATGATGTCCGCGGACTTGTGTGCACTAATAGAGCCAATGAGTTCGGAATGACCAATTAGGTCCGCGGCATTGACAGTCGCCGCTTGGATTGCTTGCATCGGCGTCATGCCGTACTTGACCATGAAGGCGAATTGCCGCGCATTGATACCGTGAGGACAAACGCCGGCATCCGTACCGAACGCCATTTTGACTCCCGCACGCACCGCTTTGGTAAAGTTACGACGTTGAATTTCGCCCAATTCGCGGTCATGTTGCAAAAAATCTGCCGGCGTATCCGCCGCGGATTGAATGCATTCGTCGTCATAGATATCCATATCAAGATAAGTACCATGCTGCTTGGCTAAGGCAATGCCTTCATCGTCGATTAGCGTCGCGTGCTCGACGGAAGCAACGCCGGCCCGAATCGCATTCTTAATGCCCTCAGCAGCATGGGCATGCGCAGCTACCCGCAGACCAAAATTGGCGGCCTCTTCAACTGCCGCACGAATTTCCTCGGGCGTAAATTCAATGGATTTAGGGTTACTCCCATGCGTAAGTACCGCTCCAGTGGTTAAAATTTTAATGTGATCGGCTCCCCGATGAGCCAGTTCTCGGACCTTTTGTCTCACTTCCGCAGGGCTATTCGCGACACCGAACTGTAGGTCCGGCGGTAGTTGGATGTCGGGCGACAATCCAGTCATCGCACCCGCTCCTTCACTGATGGTCACATACGCACCAGCCACATACATCCGCGGACCAATAATAATTCCTTGGGCGATAGCATCGCGCATCGCCACATCGTTTAGGGCGCGATACACACCCACATCTCGAACGCTAGTGAAGCCTGCAAGTAGAGTAACGCGCGCGTTAGGTATGGACGCATAAGCAGCTTCGACCGCAGATCGCTTTAAAACATCCAGCGGCTCAGCACTCGCAAGATCAGCCAAGTGGGTATGGCAATCGATGAGGCCTGGAAGCACCGTCATTTTCGACAAGTCAATAATCTGGGCGCCCACAGGAATAATGACCGCTGGACCCACCGCCTCAATCGTTTTGCCACGAATAACAATGATTTGGTTCAATAGCGTTCGACCGGCTACTACGTCGATAAATTTACCGGCACGGATTACGCTTAACGTGGGCTCAGCGACTGATTGCTGCGCCCAAGTCAATTCCGGCCACAGCAGCCAATATGCCAATAGCAATAGGTGTGTTTTACTCATAAAACTCTCCTTGTGCCGGGATGACACGGCCACCACCGCCGATCACTATGACATCGAATTCAGTCGCGAAACGCATGGTCTATCTTAGCCCAATTTATTGCGTATCAGGGCGTACGCCGCCTCGCTCTCGATCGTACCAGCGGCTACTAGCTGTTCAATCTCGCTAATCGCTTGATTAGCGAAAGTCCGGTCTTTCAGCGCAGGTGCATTGATGTAGACGTTCAACGCTGCGCTGCGCAGTCCCGCGAACCCCGCAAGCACCCCAACTCCGCCGTCGCCGAGGACGCCAAGATACCCGTGTTCACTAACGCGCCGCGAAAGGCCGATGACTTCGGCACAGGCGCGCGCGCACTTGAGCGGTGTCTCGGTGGAGCGCAGCATGCTGATTCGAATCTCAGCGGAGCGTCGGGCCTTGTCCACATCGCTAGTCTTAGGAAGCTGGTAAGCAGCCATCAGGCTATCGACGGCGGCGATATCTTCGGCCATTAGGGCAGTCAGGCGCCGGCGCACTTTCTCGGCGGCGGCAAGCACGTATTTCATATCGGCATCGACCGCTTCGTAACCCTGCTTGCCAATTGTGACGTTGCACACCATGGACACCAACGCGGCACCCATCGCACCCATGACGGCAGCCGCGCTGCCACCGCCCGGCGTCGCAGACCCCGAGGCGAGGTCGTTCAGGAATTTCTCAACAGAGCGTTGTGTGATCATTGACTGATGGCTGTAAGTCTAGAAGAGACCAACTACTCGCCCCTGCGCGTCAATATCGATTTTGTCTGCGGACGGGATTTTCGGCAAGCCCGGCATAGTCATGACGTCACCGCAGACCACCACGATAAACTCCGCGCCAGCAGCAAGCCGTACTTCGCGAATATTGACGATGTGCCCGTTGGGCGCACCGCGGACCGCGGGGTCGGTTGAAAACGAATACTGGGTTTTGGCGATGCACACCGGGTAATGCCCATAATGGATTTGCAGCTGCTTTAACTGCGCACGGATCTTTGAATCGGCCGAAATGTCGACGGCCCCATAGATTTTTATGGCAACCGCCTTCACCTTGTCCCACAGCGTTAATGTCTCTTCGTAGACGAAGCGGAAGTTCGAGCTTTTCTCAGCGAGTTCCACGACTTTGCGCGCGACCTCGGTGGCACCCGCGCCGCCTTCGGCCCAATGCCTTGCAAGTACCAAGGGGACATCCAGTGCCGCGATTTTATTTGCTAGCAGCGCATGCTCCGCGACCGTGTCGGCCGTGAAGTGGTTGACCGCAACCACACAGGACAAGCCATACTGGTTGCGCACGTTGTTTACATGCCGCTCAAGATTCGCAATTCCTCGTTCGAGAGCCGCCAGATTTTCTTGGCTGATCTGCTTTAGATCGGCGCCGCCATGATACTTAAGCGCGCGTATGGTCGCTACAATAACCACAGCGGCCGGACGTAGTCCGGACTTTCGGCACTTGATATCGATGAATTTTTCCGCTCCGAGGTCAGCACCGAAGCCCGCCTCCGTCACCACGTAGTCGGCCAATTTCAATGCCGTAGTGGTCGCGAGCACCGAATTACAGCCGTGTGCGATGTTGGCGAAAGGACCGCCATGAATGAAGGCCGGATTGTTTTCCAGCGTTTGTACCAGATTGGGTTTCAATGCGTCCTTGAGCAGTACAGTCATGGCGCCGTGAGCATTCAAATCCGCTGCGCGTATCGGGCTCAGGTCACGACGATGACCTACCACGATATTACCGAGCCGCTGTTTGAGGTCCGCTAGGTTCTTTGCGAGACAGAAAATAGCCATGACCTCGGAGGCCACCACGATGTCGAAGCCGTCCTGGCGCGGAAAGCCGTTACCGACACCGCCCAGTCCGACGGTGATCTCGCGCAACGCGCGATCATTCATATCCATGACCCGCTTCCAAGTGATGCGTCTGACATCGAATCCGAGTTCGTTGCCATGATGAATATGATTGTCGATCAGCGCCGACAGTAAATTGTGCGCCAGCCCGATGGCGCTAAAATCTCCGGTAAAATGCAGATTGATGTCTTCCATCGGCACCACTTGCGCATAGCCACCGCCAGCAGCGCCGCCCTTCATGCCAAATACCGGTCCGAGGCTCGGCTCGCGGAGACAAATCACCGCTTTCTTGCCGATCTTGTTGAGGGCGTCACCCAGGCCCACCGTGGTGGTGGTCTTGCCCTCGCCTGCCGGCGTGGGACTCAAGGCGGTGACCAAAATGAGTTTGCCAGCGGGTTTATCCTTTAGAGTTTCGATGTAGTCGAGCGCGATCTTGGCTTTGTAGTGGCCGTAGTTTTCGATGCTCGCCACCGGAATTCCTAATTTCGCGGCAATCTCGCCAATAGGCCTGAGAGTTGCATGCTGAGCGATCTCGATGTCGGAACCAACCGTAATTCCCAATTTTACCAAAGCTATACTCCCTAAATTCTAGTAGAGAACGGCGCTAACACGCCGACTTAAGTTTTTATTACTGCAAGCTTATTATTTTGAATAGTCTATATCACCTGACACTATCGCGACACCCAGGCAGACGGCGCGTGCCCGGCGACACTGATTGCCGCTCTCCACCTCGGGCCCTGAACACGCGCTTCAAGCGATTCCTCCGGCCCCTTGCTGCTTTGGGGTAAAGCCACGCTGCTTCCAATTGTGGCGTAAATGCCCTGTCTAGGCAAAAGCATATCGTTCCATCAAATAATTGGACATCACTTGACTGGTTGCCACCGACTTTGAGAATTCCAGTACTGGTTGAATCGTTTCCCGGTTGCCGCAGCCAATGCGGGCGGCAAAACGAATTCGGAGATTTCATCAATCACAAATCCCAAACCTGGCGTCGCTTCGGTGGCGAGACTCTGGGTGAATGCCGCCCACTGTCGCACGTGATTATGGTCGGCAGAATATTCCACAGTCAGCGCAATCGGGGGCCGCTCTGGAATCACCGTCCCCCTTGCCGTCTGCCGTGCCCGCCTCAAGGATATGTACACCGGTTTTGGATAACGGATCGCTTTGCAAGTCGACAATCCGCAGCGCGTCGGGATTTTGAGATCCGTTACCACTATCCACGGCGTTAGGAACAACCGTCAATGTCAACAGTTCCGCGGCCGATAGCGGACGAAAATCCGCGACTAGACGAATGTTATCGAATTTATTTAAAGTATTATTGGTAATGAATAAATGTTCCGAGATCCACCGGGATTTGCGGATAAGAAAGATAAGCCCCCTACCCCGGGTACTCGCCCATCCGAATCGGGAGTACAACTTAAGAATGGGATGCGAATCAATGGGCGGTAGGGGCACGGTTGACAAGGATTTGACGGCCTGGACGGCAGGATCAGCTCCCTTCGCGCCCGCGATGTGTGCGCCGACCACAGTCTTAATGGTTTGACCAATACCCGTCCTGCCGGGTCAGTTCAGCTCTCTTGTCGATCTTCAGTGAATTCTTGCTGCTCGAACAGATTCCCGCCGCACTCTCAATCGCCGCGATGATCTTCACTTCTCCCCCGCATTGATCGCAGCGTTCGACCTCAATGCCAAAAACACGCTTCAATCG